>JBILGF010000443.1:0-2986 GCA_044351195.1 Burkholderiales bacterium | reverse complement strand
TGCCGGGGTCTTGCCTTCGGCCTCGACGCGTTCGTTCTCCTCGAAGACATCGGCGCGCTCGACCTGTTCACCGACGATGAACCGGGTGTCGCCCGCCGCGACGATCACCACGCGGCGCAGCATCTGCCGCACGATGACCTCGATGTGCTTGTCGTTGATCTTCACGCCCTGCAGGCGGTAGACGTCCTGCACCTCGTCGATGATGTAGCGCGCCAGCGCCTCCACGCCCTGCAGACGCAGGATGTCGTGCGGGTCGGCTGGGCCGTCGACGATCGACTCGCCCTTGTTCACGACCTGGCCGTCGTGCACCAGTACGTGCTTTTCCTTCGGGATCAGGAACTCGTGGGTGACGCCATCCATGTCGGTGATCACCAGGCGCTGCTTGCCCTTGGTGTCCTTGCCGAACGACACGGTGCCGGTGATCTCGGCGAGCATGCCCGCGTCCTTCGGCGAGCGTGCCTCGAACAGCTCCGCCACCCGCGGCAGGCCACCGGTGATATCGCGCGTCTTGGAGGTCTCCTGGGGGATGCGTGCAAGCACGTCTCCGACCGAGACATCCTGGCCGTCACGCACCGAGATGACCGCACCGATCTGGAACGAGTAGATCGCAGGCTGCTCGGTGCGGGCGATCTTGACTTCGTTGCCCGCATCGTCGATCAGCTTGACCTGGGGGCGCACGCCCTTCACCTGGGCGCCGGCCCGGCGCTTCGGATCGATCACCACCAGCGTGGACAGGCCGGTGACCTCGTCGATCTGGCGCGCGACGGTCACGCCTTCCTCGACGTTCTCGAACTTGATGCGCCCGCTGTACTCCGTGATCATCGGACGGGTATGCGGATCCCAGTTGGCGAGCACCTGCCCCGCCTTCGTGGTGTCGCCATCCTTGGCGGTCAGCGTCGCGCCGTACGGCACCTTGTGACGCTCGCGCTCGCGGCCGCTCTCGTCGACCACCAGCACCTCGCCGGAGCGCGAGATCGCGACCGGCTCGCCGCGTGCATTGGTCACGTAGCGCATGGTGCCCGAGAAACGGATGGTACCGGCCGACTTGGTCTCGATCAGGCTGGCTACCGCCGTACGCGAGGCTGCACCGCCGATGTGGAAGGTACGCATGGTGAGCTGGGTGCCCGGCTCGCCGATCGACTGCGCGGCGATGACGCCCACCGCCTCGCCGACGTTGGCGATCTGGCCGCGACCGAGGTCACGCCCATAGCACTTGGCGCACAGTCCCCAGCGGGTCTCGCAGGTCAGAGGGGTACGAACCTTGACCTCGTCGATGCCCAGCGATTCGATCAGCTCGATCGAATCCTCGTCGAGCAGCACGCCGCGCTCGAACAGCACTTCCTCGGTCTCGGGATGGCTCACCTCGGCAGCCAGCACGCGGCCGAGCACGCGCTCGCCCAGCGACTCGACCACCTCGCCACCCTCGACCAGGGCGCGCATCGCGAAACCCTGGTCGGTGCCGCAATCCTGCTCGGTGACGACCAGGTCCTGGGTGACGTCGACCAGGCGGCGGGTCAGGTAGCCCGAGTTGGCGGTCTTCAGTGCCGTGTCGGCCAGGCCCTTGCGCGCGCCGTGGGTCGAGATGAAGTACTGCAGGACGTTCAGGCCCTCGCGGAAGTTCGCCGTGATCGGCGTCTCGATGATCGAGCCGTCAGGCTTGGCCATCAGCCCGCGCATGCCGGCGAGCTGGCGGATCTGCGCGGCGGAGCCGCGGGCGCCCGAGTCGGCCATCATGTAGATCGCGTTGAACGACTCCTGCATCACCGGCTTGCCCTTGTCCATCTTGGGCACCTTGTGGCCGCCTTCGTCCACCAGCACCGGCTCGCTGCCCAGTTGCTCCATCATCGCCTTGGCGACGAGGTCGCCTGCGCGTCCCCAGATGTCGACCACCTTGTTGTAGCGCTCGCCCTGCGTGACCAGGCCCGATGTGTACTGGGCCTCGATCTCGAGCACCTCTTTCTGGGCCGCGCCGATCAGCCTTTCCTTCTCTTTCGGCACCAGCATGTCGCCCACGGCGATGGAGACGCCGGCGCGCGTGGCGAGGGTGAATCCCGATTGCATCAGCTTGTCGGCGAAGATGACCGTCTCGCGCAGGCCGCAGCGGCGGAAGGCGCCGTTGATCAGGCGCGAGATTTCCTTCTTCTTGAGCGTCTTGTTGATGACCGAGAACGGCAGCCCGGGGGGCAGGATCTCCGACAGCATCGCGCGCCCGACCGTGGTGTCGTAGCGCTTGATCGACTCGACCCGCTCGCCATTGTCGTCGAACAGCACTTCGCGGATGCGGATCTTCACCCTGGCCTGCAGTTCGCACTGGCCGGTCTCGTAGGCGCGACGGCCTTCCGACACGTCGATGAAGGCCATGCCCTCGCCGCGTCCGCCCACCTTCTCGCGGGTGGCGTAATAGAGGCCCAGCACGATGTCCTGCGAGGGCACGATGATCGGCTCGCCGTTGGCCGGCGACAGCACGTTGTTGGACGACAGCATCAGCGTGCGCGCTTCCATCTGCGCCTCGAGCGACAGCGGCACGTGCACGGCCATCTGGTCGCCGTCGAAGTCGGCGTTGAACGCCGCGCACACCAGCGGGTGCAGCTGGATCGCCTTGCCTTCGATCAGCACCGGCTCGAAAGCCTGGATGCCCAGTCGATGCAGCGTGGGCGCACGGTTGAGCATGACGGGATGTTCACGGATGACGTCTTCGAGGATGTCCCAGACCGCGGGCTCTTCGCTCTCGACCATCCGCTTGGCCGCCTTGATGGTGGTCGCCATGCCCAGCACTTCAAGCTTGTTGAAGATGAACGGCTTGAACAGTTCGAGCGCCATCTTCTTCGGCAGGCCGCACTGATGGAGCTTGAGCTGCGGCCCGACCACGATGACCGAACGGCCCGAGTAGTCGACGCGCTTGCCCAGCAGGTTCTGGCGGAAGCGGCCGCTCTTGCCCTTGATCATGTCGGCCAGCGACTTGAGCGCGCGCTTGTTGGCACCCGTC
>JBILGF010000441.1:0-2997 GCA_044351195.1 Burkholderiales bacterium | reverse complement strand
GCAGCCGGCCCGAAGCGGCCCGGCCGGGTACGGTACGGCGACACCGGCTCCTGCACCCTCGGGCGGGCTGTATGCCGACCGGGGCAAGCCGCGTTCACGCGGCAGGGCTCGCTGAAAGCGCGCTGCACGCGCGTATCATTTCGATCCAGGCAGCAGTGCCACCGCCCGACGCCGAGAGCCCGCGCATGAAACCAGACGATTCCGACCTTTCCCTCCCCCCGCAACAGGTCAGCATCGATGTGCTGCTCGAGAAATACGCGAAAGGGGGAGAGCAGTCGATCGACGAAGTGCGCCGGCGCGTCGCCCGTGCGCTGGCCGCGATCGAAAGCGATCCGGCGCGCTGGGAGCCGGTATTCATGGAAGCCCTCGAGAAGGGCTTCATCCCCGGCGGGCGCGTGAACTCGGCCGCCGGCACCGACCTGCAGGCGACGCTCATCAACTGCTTCGTGCAGCCGGTCGGCGATTCGGTATCCGAGACGGTCGACGGCAAGCCGGGCATCTATGTCGCGCTGATGCAGGCGGCCGAGACGATGCGCCGCGGTGGCGGCGTGGGCTACGACTTTTCCTCGATCCGCCCCAAGGGCGCGCATGTGAAGGGTACCGATTCGCATGCGAGCGGCCCGGTGTCCTACATGCGGGTGTTCGACCGCTCGTGCGAGACGGTCGAATCCGCCGGTTCGCGACGCGGCGCGCAGATGGGCATCCTGCGCTGCGACCATCCGGACATCGAAGACTTCATCCATGCGAAGGACCACGGCGACCTGCGCAACTTCAACGTGAGCGTCGCCGTGACCGACGCGTTCATGCGCGCGGTCGAAGCCGACGGCGAATGGTCGCTGGTGCACAAGGCGCCGCCACGCCGGCAGGGCGACGATACGCCAGCGCAGGACACGCACGGCGCGTACATCTACCGCACGGTGCGCGCGCGTGACCTGTGGCAGCAGATCATGCAGTCGACCTACGATCATGCCGAACCGGGTGTGGTGTTCATCGACCGGATGAACAGCGACAACAACCTCGCCTACTGCGAGGGGATCGAGGCGACCAATCCGTGCGTGACCGGCGACACCTGGACGATGACGGTCGACGGCCCGCGGCAGGTGCGCGACTGCATCGGCGAGCCACAGACCCTGGTCGTCGACGGACGTCCGTGGGCGACCGGCCCGCAGGGCTTCTTCGAGACCGGGACGAAACCGGTGCTGGCGGTGGCGACAGCCGAGGGCTTGACGATGCGACTGACCGAAGACCACCAGGTCCTGCGGGTCAAGCGCATGACGCGTGACGTGCGCGAAACGGAATGGGTCCCGGCCGCCGCGCTCGCCGCGGACGACCGCATCGTCGTGCATGACCATCGCGCGCTGTCGGGCTGGCCCGGACGTGGTTCGGCCGACGAAGGGTTCCTGCTCGGATTCCTGCTGGGCGACGGTACGCTCAGGGCCGATACGGCAGTGCTGGAGGTGTGGGACGCCGCGGCCGCACGGGTCGTCGGTGGCCAGGCTGCGGCCGGCCTGTCTGCACGCTCGCTGATGAGCGCCGTCATCGATGCCACCACCGGGCTGCGCAAGCGCGCCGATCACCAGGGCTGGATGCCAGTCCCCGACCGCAACAGCTGGCGGTTCAAGTCGACTGCGCTGCGCGACCTGGCCGCCTCGTTCGGCATGTTCCCGGGTGCAAAGGCGATCACCCCCGAGATCGAGCGCGGTTCCTCCATGTTCTGCCGCGGCTTCCTGCGCGGACTGTTCGACGCCGACGGGTCGGTGCAGGGCAGCCAGGCCAAGGGCATCAGCATCCGGCTGGCACAGTCGGACGAGGCGACGCTTCGGGCTGCGCAGCGGATGCTGGCACGGCTCGGCATCGTGAGTACGCTGTATCGCGAGCGTCGGCCCGCCGGGCTGCGTCTGCTGCCCGATGGCCGCGGAGCGATGTCGGCGTATCCGACGCGCGCGCAGCATGAACTGGTCGTCGCCAACGACAACGTCATCCGCTTCGGCGACCTGGTCGGCTTCGCGGACAGCGACAAGCAGGCTGCCCTCGCGAAACTGCTCGCTGTTTACAGGCGCAGTGCGAACCGCGAGCGTTTCGTCGCGACGATCCGTTCGATCGAGCCCGACGGCATCGAGCCGGTCTACGACGTGAATGTGCCGGGCGTGCATGCCTTCGACGCCAACGGCCTCTACGTGCACAACTGCGGTGAACAACCCCTGCCCTCCTACGGCTGCTGCTGCCTGGGCAGCGTCAACCTCACGCTGTTCGTGCGCGAGGCCTTCACGCCGCAGGCACGCTTCGACTTCGAGGCGTTCGGCCGCGTGGTACGTCCCGCGATTCGCATGCTCGACAACGTGCTCGACGCCACCGTCTGGCCGCTGCCGCAGCAGTACGCCGAGTCGCGTGCGAAGCGCCGGGTGGGCCTGGGCTTCACCGGGCTGGGCGACGCGCTGATCATGCTGGGGCTGCGCTTCGATACCGAAGGCGCGCGCGACATGGCCGCGCGGATCGCGCAGGCGATGCGCGACGAGTCGTATGCCGCCTCGGTCGACATCGCGAAGGACAAGGGCGCCTTCCCGGCCCTGGATGCCGGGCGCTACCTGGCCGAGCCGTCGTTCGCCTCGCGGCTTCCGGAGGACGTCCGGCAGGGCATCCGCAAGCACGGCCTGCGCAACAGCCACCTGCTGTCCATCGCGCCGACCGGCACCATCTCGCTGGCGTTCGCCGACAACGCGTCCAACGGCATCGAGCCGCCTTTCTCGTGGACCTACCAGCGCAAGAAGCGCATGCCCGACGACACGCACAAGGTCTACGACGTGGAAGACCATGCGTGGCGGCTGTACCGGCACCTCGGCGGCAACGTCGATGCGCTGCCGGAATCGTTCGTCACCGCGCTCGAGATCTCCGCGCTCGACCACATGAAGATGGTCGCCGCCGTCGCGCCGTTCGTCGACTCGGCGATCAGCAAGACCGTCAACGTGCCAGCGGACTACCCCTACGAAGTCTTCCAGA
>JBILGF010000440.1:0-2999 GCA_044351195.1 Burkholderiales bacterium | reverse complement strand
ATCATCTGCTTCAGCGTGTCCTGGTCAGGATGCCTGGCGATGGATTCGGCGAGATACCGGTAGCTGGCGCTGTCGTTGGCCACGACCTTTCCCATCATCGGCAGCAACTGCATGGTGTACAGGCGGTACAGGGGATCGAGTGGCGACCAGACCTTCGAGAACTCGAGCACCAGCAGCCGGCCGCCCGGACGCAGCACCCGGAACATCTCGGCCAGCGCGAGATCCTTGTGCGTCATGTTGCGCAGGCCGAATGCGACACTCACGATATCGAACGAGCGATCGGGAAACGGGAGCCGCTCCGCGTCGCAGCGCACGACATCGATGACCCGGCCCCGATCGAGCAACCGGTCGCGGCCGCGGACAAGCATGGACGCATTGATGTCGGTGAGCACCACGGTGCCGGCCGGACCGACCCGATCGAGGAACGCCTGCGCGAGGTCGCCAGTGCCCCCGGCGATGTCGAGCACCTTCTGGCCCGGCCGTGCCCCGCTCTGGTCGATGGCAAAGCGCTTCCAGAGTCGGTGCATGCCGCCCGACATCAGGTCGTTCATCAGGTCGTAGCGATCGGCGACCGAATCGAATACGCCGGCCACGCGCCGCGCCTTTTCCTCTTCGGCCACCGACTGGAAGCCGAAATCGACCTTGCGCGTCATCGGAAGTCCTCTTGCCCTTTACGATTGCCTGCCATCCCGGCCCGGTTTTGCGGGTCCCTGCCGCCAGCCTGTCGCCAGCCAGCCTGCTGCGTTTCCGGCGCGCGCCCTCAGGCCGGGTCGCGGCTTGACCCTGCGGCGTCCAGCCGCTGCAGGTAGCGCGCCCACATCGTGTCCTGCCTGACCCCGTAATCGTAGAGCAATGCCCAGGAAAAGATGCCGGTGTCGTGCCCGTCCGAGAACACGAGCTTCACCGCATAGGTACCCACCGGCTCGATATCGGTGACCGTCACCTGCCGCTTTCCCACCTGCAGGGTGCCCTCGCCCGGTCCGTGGCCGCGAACCTCGGCCGAGGGCGAGTGCACGCGCAGGAATTCGCACGGCAGCGAGAAGACGCGGCCATCCGAGAACGCAGCCTCCAGCCGGTTGGACGCCTGATGGAGCACCAGGCTGGTAGGGCTCGGCGCCTGCGCGGACACAGACGGTGCGGCGACAGGTGCTGGGCGGGGATCGTGCATCGGGACGTCTGGGTGGGAGGATGGTCGAGCGCGCATGATACGCCCACGCAGGCGCGCGCTGGCCCGTCACCGCAACGTCACACAGGCTTCATACAATACAGAGCGCAACCCAACCGCGTCACCCGAGCAGGAACACACATGCCCGCCACCATTCTGGTTGTCGAAGACGAACCGGCCATCCAGGAACTGATCGCCTACAACCTGCGCCAGGCGGGTCACGAACCGCTGCGCGCCGATTCGGCCGAGCAGGCGCTCGACCTGGTACGCAACGCGCTGCCCGACCTGGTGCTGCTCGACTGGATGCTGCCCGGCCAGTCGGGGATCGATTTCGCCAAGCGCATGAAGGCCGACAAGCGCACCCGCGAGGTGCCGATCATCATGCTCACCGCGCGCGCCGAAGAGCACGACAAGCTCCTCGGACTGGAAACCGGCGCGGATGATTACATCACCAAGCCGTTTTCCCCGCGCGAACTCAATGCGCGGATCAAGGCCGTGCTGCGCCGCCGGGCACCCGAGGCCACGGACGACCGTGTCGAGGTCGGCGGGCTGCAGATCGATCCCGCCAGCCACCGGGTCACCGCCGGCGACGTGCCGGTCGTGCTCGGGCCGACCGAGTTCAGGTTGCTGCACTACCTGATGACCCATGCCGAACGGGTCCACTCGCGCGTGCAACTGCTCGACCAGGTCTGGGGCGACCACGTCTTCGTGGAAGAGCGCACGGTCGACGTGCACATCCGCCGGCTGCGCAAGGCGCTCGAGCCCACCGGACACGACGCCCTGGTGCAGACGGTGCGTGGCAGCGGATACCGTCTGTCCGCAGCGCCCTGAGAGGCACGCAGGCGGACACGATTTCGCCACGCGACGTAGAATCCCTCTGCCCCGGCACGGGGCGTGACAGAGGAAGGAGCCCGGGTGCGGTTGTTCTGGCGGGAAGCGGCGGGATGGCTCGCGCTCTGGCTCGCGGTGGCGGCTACCGCAGCAGCGGCTGTCGGCGTCGTCCCGGCGCTGGTCGGGCTGGTCGCATGGCTGATGCTGATGCACGTGCGCCAGCTGTGGCAACTGCGCGCGCTGCTGCGCTGGCTCGACCAGCCGCCAGGCACGCCCGTTCCGCATGGCACGGGCGTCTGGGGAGAGACCTTCTCCTATCTCAACCGGCTGGTGCGTCGGCAGCGGCAGAACGAGCTCGACCTGCGCAATACGCTCGAGCGTTTCCAGAGTGCCACCGCGGCGATGAACGAGGCGGTGATCATCCTCGACGAGCTCGACCGCATCGAATGGTGCAACCCGAGCGCGGAACATTACTTCGAGATCGATTCCGCGCGTGACATCGGCCGCCAGCTCACCTACATCGTGCGCCAGCCGAAGTTCGTCGAGTACCTGGACGGGCAGAACTTCGCGGAGCCGTTCGTGCTGCGCGGCGCGCGCGGGGGCGCAACGACGCTGACCGTGCAGCTGATCCCCTATGGCAACCAGCAGAAGCTGGTGATCAGCCGGGACATCACGCGCTGGGAGCGCCTCGAAACGATGCGCCGCGACCTGGTAGCCAACGTATCGCACGAACTGCGGACGCCGATCACCGTGCTCACCGGCTACCTCGAGACCCTGAACGACCAGCCCAAGCCTGACCCGGTCTTCCAGAAGCGCGCGATGGAGCTGATGACCCAGCAGGCCAGCCGCATGCAGAACCTGGTCGAAGACCTGCTCACGCTTTCGCGCCTGGAGAATGCGCGCGGGCCTTCGGCGGAGCAGCCGGTGGACGTACCGCGGCTGGTCCAGGGTATCCAGCACGAGGCGGTCGCGCTGTCCGCCGGACGCCATCAGATCATGCTGG
>JBILGF010000439.1:0-3019 GCA_044351195.1 Burkholderiales bacterium | reverse complement strand
CGGCTTGGTCGCGCGCGGGCTGTGGCGGTGCAGTGCACGCGCGACCAGCTCCTTGCCGCTGCCCGACTCGCCGGTGATCAGGACGGTGGCATGCGACTGGGAAAGGCGGCCGATCGCGCGGAACACCTCCTGCATCGACGGCGCCTGGCCGAGGATCTCGGGCACGGGAGTCGTATCTTCCGCGCGCTCGGTCTGGCGCATGCTCTCGTCGATCGCACGGCGGATCAGCTCGACCGCGTGGTTGACATCGAACGGCTTGGGCAGGTATTCGAACGCGCCACCCTGGAACGCAGCGACCGCGCTTTCGAGGTCCGAGTAGGCTGTCATCACGATCACCGGCACCTCGGGATGCTCGGCCTTGAGCCGCTGCAGCAGGTCCAGGCCTGATGCGCCGGGCATGCGGATGTCGCTCACCACCACCTGCGGCACCGAGTCGTTCAACGCGGTGAGCGCGTCCTGGGCCGAGGCGAAACTCTTGAACTCGATGTTCTCGCGCGTGAGCGCCTTCTCGAACACCCAGCGGATCGACTTGTCGTCGTCGATGACCCAGACAGGTTTCATGGTCTATTCACTTCGCTGCGATGAGATGGACCGGAGGATGCGAACCGGCAGATGCGGTGGACGGTGCAGGTGGATCGCCGCGTGGCGGTGCACCGGGGTCGTCTCCGATCGGCAGGGTCACCGTGAAGCAGGTGCGGCCGGGCACGCTGTCGAACTCGACGGTGCCGTGATGCTGGTTGATGAAGGTCTGTGCCAGCGTCAGGCCGAGCCCGCTGCCGCCTTCGCGCGCCGACACCAGCGGATAGAAGATGCGCTCGCGCACTGATTCGGGGATGCCGGGTCCGTTGTCGATCACCTGCAGCGTGATCGCCTGCCGGTAGCGACGGCGGGCCAGCGTGACCGAACGCGCGATCCGGGTACGCAGCACGATCTGCCCCTGGCCGCCCATCGCCTGCGCCGCGTTGCGCACGATGTTGAGCACCGCCTGCAGGATCTGCTCGCGATCGCCGGTGAGCAGCGGCAGGCTGGTGTCGTAGTCGCGCCGCACGACCAGGCCGTCGGGATACTCGGCGAGCATCACGCTGCGCACGCGCTCGACGACTTCATGGATGTTGAGCGCGCCCACCTGCGGCAGCCGGTGCGGGGTGAGCATGCGGTCCATCAGCGACTGCAGGCGGTCGGCTTCATGCATCACCACGCGCGTGTATTCGCGCAGGTCTGCCCGGTCGAGCTCGGCGTCCAGCAGCTGCGCGGCGCCGCGGATGCCGCCCAGCGGATTGCGGATCTCGTGTGCCAGGTTGCGAACCAGTTCGCGATTGGCCTGCGTCTGGTCGAGGATGCGTTCCTCGCGGGCCGCCTTGATCTGCTGCGTGATCGGACGCATCTCGAGCAGGTAGCCGTGCTCTGCGGTGGTTGCCGCAGGCAGCGCAACCGGCACCTCGATCGGCGTCACCGAGCAGATCAGGTGGTGCACTTCGGCACGGCCGATCGCGCTCATCTTCACGTCGTAGTCGGAGTAGCCGGCCTTGTTGGTGCGGGCGGACTCGAGCGCGGCGGCGAGTGCCTCGTCACGGGTGAACACGTCGTCCAGTGCCTGCCGGAGCATCAGGTTGCGCGAGAGCGCGAACAGGTTTTCCGCTGCCGGATTCGCATGCCGGATGATGAATCGCTCGTCGAGTATCAGTACGGCCGTGACGAGCAGATCGAGCCCTGCGCAGGCTGCGCCCGAGGACAGCGGATCACGGGCCGGGAGCGCCACGTTCACGGGACCGCCAACACGTTTCTGGATTGACGTCCGCATGCGACCGAATGCAGCAAGAAGCGCGCCACCGGACGCAGTGCCACGACGCGTCTCGACATCGCGCAGGCCTGCATGCCAGTGCGCGCACCGGGACGCCGTCCTACTTCATCACGGCCAGCTGGCGCTGGATCTCCGCGATGTTGCGTTCGTGCCGCGACACGGTGTTCTGCAGGTCGCGCAACCGGGGATCCGGGCGATCGGCGGCCGCAGCCTGGCCCAGCGCGGCGGCCTGGCGCCGTGCGTCCTCGAGCAGCCGTTGTTCGTTGGCCAGTTCGCGTTCGACGATCTGCCGCGCCTTCAGGTCGCGGTCGCGCTGCTCGGTACGCTCGACCCGGGGGAAATTCTCCGGACCGGGATTGCCGCGTACCGTCGCCGCAGGTGAATCGCCGCGCGCACGCGGTGCGCCCGACGCGGGTGCGCCCGACGCCGGCGCGCCCGGGGGCGGCTCGGCCCGCGATGCAGGCGCCTGTGCATCCCGGTAGAGCAGCACGCATGACTTGAACTTGCGTGACGGGCTGTCGGTGAAGGTAACCAGACCCTCGGCGTCGGTGCAGCGATGGATATCCGCTGACGCCGTGGCAGAGGCGATCGCAAGCACGACCGCGGGGAATGCGACCTGCAGGATCGACCACCTTGCCGCCGGCCGGTCCGTTCCGGGTACGGGGGCGTTCAAATGCCATCTCATCCGGGAATCCCGATCGCGCAGCAGAAATACACGGCCGGGTGGAGTCTAGATGACGCGGTGAGCCTCCGCAACGAGCCATCTTCCAACTCCCTGAGTGGAAACGGGGCGAGTTGCCTCGCCCCGTGCATGCTCGAACCGCCTGGCGGTTCCTGCCCGGTCAGCAGCTGTAGTACATCTGGAACTCGATCGGGTGCGTCGTCATGCGGAAGGTGGTCACTTCTTCCATCTTCAGCGTGATGTAGGCATCGATCATGTCGTTCGAGAACACGCCGCCGCGGGTGAGGAACTCGCGATCCTTGTCGAGGTACTCGAGCGCCTGGTCGAGCGACGAGCAGACCGACGGCACGTTCTTCGCCTCTTCCGGCTCGAGGTCGTACAGGTTCTTGTCGATCGGGTCGCCCGGGTGGATCTTGTTCTGCACGCCGTCCAGGCCCGCCATCATCATCGCGGCGAAGGCCAGGTACGGATTGGCGGTCGGATCCGGGAAGCGCACCTCGATGCGGCGGCCCTTCGGGCTGGCTACGTAGGGGATG
>JBILGF010000523.1:0-3022 GCA_044351195.1 Burkholderiales bacterium | reverse complement strand
ACGGGCTCCGTGGGTTGGTGGGCGGTTCGGCTTCAGGCCCGGCCACCTTGACGACGGGTCCGATGTTTTTAAATTTCATCCGTCACCAGCTGGCAGAATTCCTGCGGCGCGCTGGATGTGCGCCTCATGGTGAAACTCGTAAACAGTCGAGTCGAAATGCCACGCTCAGCTCGGCTCCGCGACAAAGGGTGCTCGAAGAAGCTGACGGGACGCATGCTGCGCGCCTGCGGGCGGCAGGCTTTTGATCGAGCCAAGCGCCACGGGTTGAAACAATCGATCAGCTGCGGCTCCACAGGGGATACCCAGCGAGCCTCATTGGAGGGTGTGTCGGGCCGCCGATACAATCGCTCGCTCGCGGGCAAAAGGTGTTCTGGATTTCCTGCGCGCAATGGCGATGGATTGCTGGCGGTGAAGCGAAACACTGCGGCACCCGGTGTCGTTCTCTGCAGCCTGCCCCAAACCGAAGGAGATCGCGCGCATGAACGGATTCGCTTACGCGAGATTGGCCATGATTGCAGGCATTGTCACAGGTATTGCGCCTGCAAACGCGGCTCAGCCCTACCCGTCACGCCCCGTGCGCATCATCGTCGCCTACGCACCGGGAGGCGGCTCGGACCAGCTGGCACGACTGGTTGCGCCGCGGCTGACCCAGGAGCTCGGCCAGCAGTTCATCGTCGATAACCGCCCCGGCGGCAACACCCTGATCGCCATGCGCTTGCTCGCTGATGCGCCCGCCGATGGCCATACGCTGGGTGTGGTCGATACTGCGTTCGCGATCAATCCAGCCCTGATGGACAAGCTGCCTTACGATTCGGCGCGCGCGTTTTCGCCGGTGGCACTGCTCGCGACCTCCCCCTTCGTGCTGGTGGCGCATCCGTCGCTTGCGGCGAATAACGTGGCGGAGCTGGTAGCGCTGGCCAAAGCGAAACCAGGGCAGGTCACTTTCAGTTCGGCCGGCCCTGGCACTGGCACGCGCATCGCATCGGATCAGTTCGGCAAGGCGGCCGGCATCAGCATCCTGCAGGTTCCGTACAAGGGCGGAAGCCCCTCCGCAGCGGCGCTGATCGCTGGCGAAGTCAATGCCTCTTTCGCTACGCTGCCGCTGATGTTCACGCAGATCAAATCCGGGCGCGCTCGCGCGCTCGCAGTAACCGACATGCGCCGTTACACACAGTTGCCGGATGTGCCAACCCTGACCGAGGCCGGTTACCGCGAGGTCACCGCGAGCGGCTTCTGGGGGATGGTGGCGCCGGCCGGCGTGGCGCCGGCGATTCTCACCCGCCTCAACCAGTCGATGACACGCTACCTGACGACCCCCGAAATGCGCGAGGCGCTTGCCCTTCGGCATTTCGAAGGCGGGCAGTCAGGCATATCGGCGGCCGAGTTCGGCACATTCCTGCAGACGGAACTGGTGCGCTGGAACAAGGCGGTGCGAGAAACCGGCGCAAAGCTGGATTGAAGCCTTGGCTCAACCGCGCACGCTGTAACGCGCCAGCAACTCCGGATCCGGATCTGTGCCCAGCCCCTGCACATCTGAAACGCTGACGCATCCGTTGCGCGGCAGCAGTGCGTCGCCAAAGGGGCTCGCTTCGAGCGTGCAGTAGAAGCGCTCAAGAACGGGCGTTGCTGAAACGGTCGCCAGAATGTGCATGGTGGCGAGTGCGGCCGGGCCGAAGTAGGTACAGTGCGGCACCAGCCGCACCTTGTGTGTCTCAGCCAGCGCCATGACCTTGCGCATTTCGGTAATGCCGCCCATCTTGCCGATGCTCGGCTGGATCACAGACACTGCGCCTGATTCGAGCATCAGCCTGAAGTCGGCCAGTGTGCGCGCGTTCTCGCCTGCGGCAATCGGAATGGGGGTGGCTTTTCCGACCTTTGCAAGACCGGCAAAGTCTTCTGGCGGCCACACCGGTTCCTCGATCCACGCCGGATCAAATGGCGCCAGGGCGCGCGCCATGTCGATCGCTTCATCGACAGTCCATGGGCAGTTGGTGTCGACCATCATCGGTAAACCGGCACCGGCGCCGCGGCGGCCGGCAGCGACATCGGCGACGGTTTTTTCATGCAGCTTGAGTTGCCGAAAACCCTCGCTGACTGCCTTTGCTGCATTCTCCTCGACCAGCGCCGCGTCGTGGTACGCCAGCATGCTGGCGTAGGCTGCGATCTCGCTGCGCACTGCTCCGCCAAGCAGTCGATGCAGCGGCATCCCGGCGACCTTGGCCGCGATATCCCACAACGCGATATCGAGCCCCGACAGCGCAAAAATGACAGAACCGCCACGGCCGAAGTTCTGCAGCTTGCGGGCGAGATCGGTCATCAGCGCTTCGATCGCCGAAGCATCGCGCCCCACGGCAAGCGGCGCCAGCAGCTGTTCGATTACCAGACGCGTGGCGGGCGCGGTGGGCCCGCCGAACGCCTCGCCCCAGCCGGAAATTCCCGCATCGGTATCGACGCGCAAGGCGAGGATGTCCATGGTGGTGCGCGGCATGCCTCCGAACTTGGGATAAGGGCCCCCCATGTCATAGGGCACCCTGAGCAGGAAGGTTTCGATGCGTGTGATCTTCATGGTGGCGTTCCTCGGCGTATCGTTTGCGGCGGGGCCTCTGGACTGGTCAGGGCGCGCCCGGGAGCTGATGCACTTGACGCAGACATTGGCTGTTCGGATTCGGTAGTGGTTGCTGCAAGTTCGGGCCTGATCGAACCACGCGGCGAGACTATCTTTTACATCTGCCACGGGCTGGGTTACTTCGCAAAGCGCTGCGTTTGCGATGTCTGGCTGAAGTCAGCATTCGGCTGGAGCGCTCGGGTTCAAGCGCGAAGCTAAATGGTGACAGATAGCTGAAGTGGAGTGCTGAGCGCCGCTGCGGTCAGCATTGACTGCAGGGTTCGACCAGCAGTCCACGGCGTATCGATCCGGGCCCGGCCGAACCGCCGTCCGCCATGAACGCCCGCACCCGCATCGATGGGCATCAAGCCGGCCGTTCTGGCCTGGTTTGCGTTCCTGCACGACAGCCAGCGCCAC
>JBILGF010000190.1:0-6513 GCA_044351195.1 Burkholderiales bacterium | reverse complement strand
CGCCATTGGCCTGCGGGAGCTCTTCGATGATCTCGCGCAGGGCTTCCGCACTGGCAAGCGGATTGGTCGACTCCTTGCGGATGCCGAGTTTCTTGCCTAGCCAGTCGAGCATGACCGTCTGCAGCCTCCAGGACCGCGCGTATGGAGAACGTCTGATGATCTTGTCAGCATCAGGACCCGCGTCATGTCAGGGCACGTAGCCCTTAGTACTGCAAGGGTACCGGCAAAAAGCCGGCGCGACAACGCATTAACTCACGCATTATCGGACAGCCCTGACAGTTCCGGATCACGGCAGCGGGGTTCACGAGGCACCCTCGGCCGGCAGGTAGCGCAGCGGATCGATCGGCCGCCCCATGCGACGGATTTCGAAATGCAGCTTCACCCGGTCTGCATCCGTACTGCCCATCTCGGCGATCCGCTGTCCACGGGTGACAGCCTGCCCTTCCTTCACCAGCAGTTCGGCGGCGTGCGCATACACGCTGACATACTGGTCATTGTGCTTGATGATGAGCATCCGTCCGTAGCCCCGGATCGCGGACCCGCTGTAGACGACGCGTCCATCGGCGCTGGCAAGGATCGGTTGCCCCGCCTTGCCTCCGATGTCGATACCGCGATTGATATCGGAGAAGCGGTCGATGAGCGTCCCGGAAGCCGGCCACGCCCAGGTGATCGTCGCCGGTGAAGCGGTGACATCCGGCTTCGGTGGCAGGACCGTATCGGGCGCGGCAGCCGCAGGCGGGTCGGGACGCGCGATCTTCGGCTCTCCCGGACGGCGTGCTGCCGCGGTCGCCTCCGACAGCGCCCGATCGGAAAAGGGCTGGCGCAGCGCGCGCGGCTCGGTACGCACGCCGTCCGGATCGGGCAGCGGAACGGCTCGTGCGAGCTTGCCCGGCGGACGCACCTCGGCCGGTCGAGCCACGGCGCCTCCAGCCGCCGCAGGGCTGCCCGCCTCGGCTGTCGGACGCAGGCGCAGTGCCTGCCCGACGCGGATCAGGTTGATGTTGTCGAGCCGGTTCCAGACCGCCAGGTCGCGATAATCGAGACCGTACTCGAGCGCGATGCTGAGCAGCGTGTCACCCTTGCGCACAACGTGGACCTCGGGTCGGGTGTCGCGCTCGACCGTCGGCGCGCTACCCGGGACGGTGTCGACACGTGCCGGCGCCGAGGCAGGCACCGAAGGCGCCGGCGGGCGTGCGGCCGAGGATTCCGGAGGCGGGGGCGGACGCTTCACCACCGGTGCGGGTGGCCGGGTCGCGCAGGCCGCGAGCACGAGCACGACACACATCGCCGCAGCCAGCCGACAAGGGCGCCAGCCGTTGCGCATCATGCCTTCCCCAGCAGCGCAGGGACGAAGCGTACCGGGTCGAACTCGGTCTCCTGGAATCGATTGCCGATACGCTCGATCAGGCACAGCCGCTGGGCGCTGCCGGTGCTGCCCTTGGGAAGAACCAGCCTGCCATTGGGTGCAAGCTGGGCGAGCAGTTCGTCGGGTATGTGCGGCAAGGCGGCGGAGATGACGATCGCATCGAACGGCGCGGCCTCGGGCAAGCCGCCCAGCCCGTCGGCATGACGCAGCCGGACGTTGCCCATCCTGAGTTCACGCACCAGCAGGTGGCGCGCCTTCGCAGCCAGCTCGGCGATACGCTCGAGCGCGAATACCTCCCGGGCCAGGTGCGAGAGCACCGCGGCCTGGTAGCCGCTGCCGGCACCGATTTCCAGAACCCGGCCCATGGCGGCCCCATTGCGCAGCAGCTCGGCAACGCGCGCCACCGTCATCGGCTGCGAAATGGTCTGGCTGAACCCGATCGGCAGTGCAAGGTCGTCGTAGGCGCGGCTGGCCAGCGCCTCTTCGATGAACAGGTGGCGCGGCACGGCACCCATCGCACCGAGCACGACTTCGTCATGGATGCCGGCCGTACGCAGGCGTTCGACCATGCGCAACCGCGTGCGGTCCGATGTCATGCCGACGCCACTCGCGCGGGGCTTCCGGATCACCGCCACGGCGCGCCGCTCAGCCGCGCAGCCAGTCGCCGAGGGTCGGCAACTGGTCGAAGTAGGTCAGATCCATCTGCAGCGGCGTGATGGATACGCCCCCGTGCTCGACCGTGTGGAAGTCAGTGCCTTCACCGGCATCCTGTGCGCCGCCGGCAGCACCTACCCAGTAGACGGTATCTCCGCGCGGGTTCCGTGTCGGGATCGCGGCCTGGGCCTTGTGTCGCTTGCCCAGCCGGGTCACCCGAATCGGGCCGAGTTCGCCGTAGGGCACGTCCGGGACATTGACATTGAGCAGCATGGGCATGCCCGGCGGCGTGCCCGCCACTCGCCTGACCAGATCGGCTGCAACCCGCGCCGCAGTCGCGAAATGGCCGTTCGACCGGCTGACCATCGACACCGCGATCGAGGGCAATCCGAGGAGGAACCCTTCCGTTGCGGCGGCGACTGTCCCGGAATAGATGGTGTCGTCGCCCATGTTCGCACCATCGTTCACCCCCGAGACCACGATGTCGGGCAGTTCATCGAGGAGTCCGGTGACCGCCAGATGCACGCAGTCGGTCGGCGTGCCATCGACATACAGGAACCCGGAGTGGGAACGCCGCACGCGCAGCGGCCGGTCGAGGGTGAGCGAGTTGCTCGCACCGCTGCGGTCGCGTTCGGGGGCCACCACGGTGACGTCACCGACCGCACGCATGGCCTCGGCGAGAGCCGCCAGGCCGGGGGCAAAATAGCCATCGTCGTTACTGAGCAGGATGCGCATGGCGCTCACGAAATGTTTCCTGATTATAACCGGGCCAAGGACGGCTGCCGCTGCCGACCGTCCACCGATGCTACGATCATGGCAACCCGTACGCGGCTGGCCCGTGGCCTGCCCTGCTTCACCCGGTCTGCCGGCAGGCGATCGCCTGAGACGACCGGTCCTGTCGAACCGTCCCATTCCAAGGCCACACCATGTCGATCGGCTTCTGTATCCACCCTCGTCCTGCACGCCCTGCACGCGCGCTGGTCTCGAAGTTCAAGGGTGTCGTCTGCGCCCACCTGTCGGACAACATGTCGCGCCTGGCAGGCTGTGATGCCGCGCTCAGGCCCTGGCACCGCAAAGGCCAGCTGCTCGGCGTTGCCCTCACGGTGCGGGTGCCGGCCGGGGACAACCTGATGGTGCACAAGGCGATCGACATGGCCGAGCCCGGCGATGTGATCGTGGTCGATGCCGGAGGTGCTACCGCCCAGGCGATCATCGGCGAGATCATGTCGTCGATGGCCGCCGCGCGTGGTGCAGTGGGCATGGTGATCGACGGTGCGATCCGCGATGCGGGCGCCCTGGCCGCGGCAACCTTCCCGGTGTATGCGCGCGCAGCCACCCACCGTGGCCCGTACAAGAACGGCCCGGGGGAGATCAATGTGCCGGTATCGATCGGCGGCATGATCGTGTACCCGAACGACATCATCGTGGGTGACGAGGACGGCCTGGTCGCGGTACGACCGGATGAGGCACCCGCCCTGCTGGCAGCCGCACGCGCCTGGTGTAACAAGGAAGAGAAAGTACTGAAGGCGATCCGTGCCGGCAAACCGGTCGACCGCGCCTGGGTCGACGAGACGCTGCGCGGCAAGGGCTGTGGTGGCCTGGGCTGACGCCAGAGGCGACGCGGTGAAGACCGGGTCAGGGCGCCAGCCGGTCGATGAGCCAGCTGGCGTGTGCGCGGGTTGACCTGAGGTACCTGACCCTGTCGTGCAGTCGGCTCGACCGGCCCTGCCAGAACTCGAACGCTTCGGGCAGGAGACGGTACCCACCCCAGTACGGAGGCCGCTGCGGCTGGTCGCCGAGGCGGCTGGCCGCTTCGGCATACCGACCTTCGAGCACCGCGCGATCGGCGATCACGTCACTCTGGGGTGAGGCCCAGGCACCGATACGGCTGCCCAGGGGACGTTGCACGTAGTAGGCGTCCGATTCCTCGTCGGGAACCTTCTCGATACAGCCCTCGATACGCACCTGCCGTTCGAGCTCGACCCAGTGGAACAGCAGCGCCGCCTTCGGGTTGGACGCGAGTTCCCGGCCCTTGCGGCTCAGGTAGTTGGTGAACAGCGTGAAGCCGCTCGTGTCGAAGCCCTTGAGCAGGACGATCCGCGCCGAGGGCTGGCCATGCCGGTCGACCGTGGCCAGCGTCATCGCCGTGGGCTCGGGAACCTGCGCCTCGATCGCCTGCTTCATCCAGCCGTCGAATTGCCGGAACGGGTCTGCATCGATGTCGGGAACATCGAGACTCGCTTTCGTGTAATCCTTGCGCAGGTTTGCAATATCCATGGCGCGAAGATACCGCACTGACCGGCGCAGCACGAGCCTGCAAGGCCATTGTCGATGTGCGCTTGCGGGCTCGAGGCCACCGACTGGTCAGGGAGACAGGATTCGAACCTGCGACCTCGTGCGCCCAAGGCACGCGCTCTACCAGGCTGAGCTACACCCTGACTGAAGGCCAGAGTGTAATCAATTCGGCCTCGGGCGGCGAGCCGACGCAGTGCCGACACGGTGCCGACACACTGCCGATGCACTGCCGCCCCGGCCGCGCTGCGGCCTCACCCCTGAGCGCTGCGAGCTACAATACCGTTGAGCCTGGCTCGGCGGCCAGAACACGACGCCGAACGTTCCCCCAAAGCCTGCCGATGACCCTGACCGAACTGCGCTACATCGTCGCCCTGGCACGCGAACGTCATTTCGCGCGGGCGGCTGCGGCGTGTTTCGTGTCGCAACCGACGCTGAGCGTGGCAGTCAAGCGGCTCGAGGATGAACTCGGGCTACCGCTGTTCGAGCGCGGCACCGGGGATGTCTCCCCCACGCCGATGGGGGAACAGATCATCGCCCAGGCGCAGCGCGTGCTGCAGCAGTCTGCCGTCATCCATGAACTGGCGCGCTCGGGGAAGGACCCACTGACCGGCCCGCTGCGCCTGGCTGCGATCTACACCATTGCGCCCTACCTGCTGCCGCTGCTCGTGCGGGCCGTGGTCAAGCGGGCACCGCAGATGCCGCTGATCCTCGAGGAGGGCTACACCCACGAACTGCTCGAACGCCTCCGGCATGGCGAGATCGACGCTGCGCTGGTTGCCCTGCCGATTGCGGAAGCCGGGCTCGCGCAGCGCGACCTCTACGACGAGCCGTTTCATGTCGCGATTCCAGCTCACCACGCCTGGTCCAGGCTGAAGACGATCGATGCCGCGCGCCTGAAGGAAGAGACCATGCTCCTGCTCGGGGCCGGGCACTGCCTGCGCGACCAGGTGCTCGAGGTCTGTCCTGATGCGGCGCGCTTCTCCAGCAGTGCGGAAGGCATCCGCCGCACCTTCGAAGGTACTTCGCTCGAAACCATCCGCCAGATGGTCGCCTCCGGGCTCGGCGTGACGGTGATACCTGCGAGCGCCCTCCCGGCCAGGCCGCGGCGGGACGACCTGATCGTCTATCGCCCGTTCGCCGCACCGGCGCCGAGCCGGCGGGTGGTGATCGTGTGCCGCCGCACCTATGCGCGGATGCCAGCGATAGACGCGGTTGCCGAGGCGGTTCGAGGGACCGCGCTACCGGGCGTGCAGATGCTGCACTGACGGGCCGGTGGCAAGCGCCACGGCCCCGCGTATCAGTGCAGCAACCTGCAGCGGATGGTGCCGGGGATCGCCTGCAGTTCCTCCAGGGCGACATTGCTGGCGGCGATCTCGACATCCATCACGCAATAGCCGATCGTGGCCGTGGTCTGCAGGTACTGACCGGAGATGTTCACGCCGCGTGCGCCGAATCGCTCGTTGATGCGCGCGAGTATGCCCGGCACATTGCGATGGACATGCAGGAGGCGGCACATGCCCGGGTGTTCCGGCAGCGTGACCTCGGGAAAGTTGACCGCGGTGAGCGTCGACCCGTTATCGCTGTAGCGCACCAGCTTGTCAGTCACCTCGATGCCGATGTTGGCCTGCGCCTCGGCGGTCGAGCCACCGATATGAGGGGTCAGGATGACGTTGTCGAAGCGCGTGAGTGGCGACACGAATCGGTCGTCGTTGCCCTTGGGCTCGACCGGGAAGACATCCAGGGCGGCCCCGCCGATATGGCCGCTATCCAGTGCCGCGGCCAGCGCATCGATATCCACCACCGTGCCGCGGGAGGCATTGATCAGGTGGCTTCCCTTGCGCATCACTGCGAATTGCGCCGCCCCGATCATGTTCAGGGTCCGGGATGTCTCGGGCACGTGCAGCGTGACCACGTCGCTTTCGGCGAGCAGTCCATCGAGCGTGGCCACCTGGCGCGCATTGCCCAGCGGAAGCTTCGCCTCGGTGTCGAAGAAGCACACGCGCATGCCCAGGTGCTCGGCCAGGATGCCGACCTGCTTGCCGATGTTGCCGTAGCCGACGATGCCCAGCGTCTTGCCACGCACCTCGAAGCTGCCGGCGGCCGACTTGATCCACTCGCCACGGTGCGCTCCGGCGTTGCGCGTCGGGATGCTGCGCATCAGCATCACGGTCTCGGCAACCACCAGTTCGGCCACGCTT
>JBILGF010000373.1:0-3666 GCA_044351195.1 Burkholderiales bacterium | reverse complement strand
GAGAACGGCGCGTTGAACACCGGCACGCCCAGTTCGGCTGCCGTATCGACATCGACCTGGTTGGTGCCGATGCAGAAGCAGCCGATCGCAGCGAGCTTCGGTGCATTGCGCAGCACGCGCTCGGTGACCTGGGTCTGCGAGCGGATGCCCAGGAACTGCACCTGCGCCAGCGCCTCGATCAGCGCGTCTTCGCCGAGGGACTTCGGGTGCTGGATGACGTGGTGGTAGCCGTTCGCAGACAGGATATCCATCGCATTGGGATGGATGTTCTCCAGAAGAAGGAACTGGATGCTGTTCTTGTCCAGCGAAACAGGGTTGCTCATCGGGCCGCTCCGTAACGCGCGCGTGCTGCAGCGCGGAGCGGGAGTCTACATCGGCTGTACGATCGCCGGCAGCGCCGGTGGCTGTCCGTCGGAAAAGCGGCGCTGGCGCCACGTTGATCTGCATCAAGAAACGTCCGCCCATGCGACGTTCAAATAGGGGCATGCACTCTTCCGTCCTTCGCCAGCCCGTGCCGCACCGTCCACGCTGCTGGCGGGCGGCTGCCCTCGCGGGCGCCGTCCTTCTGGTCGCATCGGACACCGCCCTCTCGCAGGACGCCGTACGCGGCCGGCTGCTGTTCGAGAACGGCTGCAATGCATGCCATGGCCAGTCGGTATTCAGCCGTTCCGACCGGATCGTGCGTAAGCCCGTACAGTTGCGCGAGCAGGTCGCCAGGTGGCAGAAGATCACCGGCCTGCCGTGGACGCCAGCCGAGATCGATGACGTGTCCGTCTATCTCGATCGTGCCGTGTACCGTTTCAGTGCCCCACCCGGTTGACCTCATCCACCGCGTCACGTCCGACACCAAGGAGAAGACATGTTCAAGCGCATCCTCATCCCGATCGATGGCAGCAAGAGCTCGCAGCAGGCCTTCAAGAAAGGCATCGCGTTCGCAGCCGAACAGGGCGCTGCGCTACGGCTGCTGCATGTGCATGAGGTCTCCGTACTGTCGGAAATGTATGCCGCACAGGCGGCTTCCGCCGGATCCTCCCTCGCACCGAACGTGAAGGGGCTCGAGAAGTTCGAGGCCGATCTGCGGAAGCGTTCCGAGACGCTGCTCGAGCAGGCCACCGGCATGGCCACCAAGGCCGGCATTGCAAAGGTCGATGGCAAGGTGGTCAATGCCGGCATGCGCAAGGCGGCGAAGCTGATCGTCGATGACGCGGCGAAATGGAAGGCCGACCTGATCGTGATGGGCACGCACGGCCGATCCGGTTTCGACCACATGGTGTTCGGCAGCGTGGCCGAAGGCGTGATGCGCACGGCCCCGGTGCCGGTGCTGCTGGTGCGCAGCCCTTCCAAGTAAGGGCGGTGCGGGAGCCTTTCCGGGCTCCCGCAGCCACTTCGGTCACCGATCGGCGGCGCGAAGCAGTTGCCGGTCGACGTCTGCGAGCGACGGGGCGCCGAGCAGCGCCAGGTCGCGGTCGATCTCGTCGTGAAGCAGTCTTACCGCGTGCTGCACGCCCACTTCCCCCGCGACCGCGTGGGCGAAGAGAAATGGCCGGCCGACGAAGACGAACCGTGCGCCCAGCGCCAGTGCCTTCAGCACGTCCGTCCCGCGGCGCACGCCGCTGTCCATCATCACCGTCATCGCGCCGGCTCGCGCCACGACCGCCGGCAATGCACGCAGGGGCGCAATCGCGCCATCGAGCTGGCGTCCGCCATGGTTGGAGACGATGACGCCATCGACCCCGCTCTCGGCGGCGATGTGCGCGTCTTCGGCGGCCAGCAGGCCCTTCACGACCAGCCGCCCCGGCCAGATGCCCCGGATGAGGGCGAGGTGCTGCCAGCTGAACCGGTCGCGGCGGGCCCGTTCGCGCACGCCTGATCGCGCCACCAGGGGCATGCGTACGCTGCCCATGTTCTCGGTGTGCGGCATGCCATGGGCGACCAGCGTGCGCAGCGCCGTGCCGAACAGCCAGCGCGGATGCGTCAGTCCCTGCCAGGCAAGCGCCGCGCTCGGCCGCAATGGCGCCGAGTAGCCGTTGCGCACGTTGTTCTCGCGGTTGGCAGCGACCGGTACATCGGCGGTCACCACCAGCGTGTCGTAGCCGGCGTTGCCCACCCGATCGACCAGGGCGCGGATCGCGGTGTCGTCGCCCGGGATATAGCCCTGGAACCACGCGGTGCGGCCCACGGCCTTCACGTCCTCGAGGCGGGTGAACGAAGCACCGCTCAGGATCATCGGGATATTGGATGCCGCAGCCACGCGCGCGAGCACGCGGTCGCCATCGAATCCCGCCAGCGAGGTGCCGCCCATCGGCGCGATGCCGAACGGCGAGTCGTACTGCTGCCCGAACAGTTCCCGCTGCTGCGACCGGACGGACACGTCGACCATGACTCTGGGCACGAATGCATGGTCGTCGAACGCCGTACGGTTGCCGCGCAGTGAAGCATTGGTCTCGGAGCCGCCCGACGCGTAGCCGAAGATGGGGCGCGGCAGGATCCGCGCCGCCTCGGGTTCGAAATCATCCAGCGCAAGCATGCGCGCCAGCACCCGGGGCTTCGCGCGTGCCTCGGCACTGACGCTGGCCGCAGCTTTGATGGCCGTTGACGGCGCCGCTTCGGCAGCACGAGACGGTTCGTTCGCAAGTGCCGTTGGCAGGCTGGACATGGGTACCCCCGAGCATGGACCTGGATGAGGCGACATGTTACCCGCCCGCGCGCCTCTGCCTCCGACGGCGAGCCCGGAAGATGCACGGCGCACGCGGGGCAACCATGGCTACCCCTGTTTGCGCTACCCTCGCGCGGGGACCCCGGAGCTTCGGGCCGCACCGCAGCCTGGCCCTCCGCATCTAGGTGAAGAACATGGCACAACCAACCCACCCTGCACCCGTTCGAGCCTGCCAGGCAGCGTCTTCCCGGGCGCCGTCGCGAACACCACGCCGCATCGCGTGCGCCGTGTCCGGCGCCTGTGCATGGCTGGTGTCCTGCATCATCCCTGGCGTTCATGCGGCCGAGGCGACGCAGGCACCGGGCTGGCCGACACGCCCGGTACGCGTGGTCGTCGGCTTCGGTGCCGGCGCGCCGGACACCGTAGCGCGCATGGTCGCCCAGCAGCTCTCGGCCCAACTCGGCCAGAGCTTCGTGGTGGACAACCGGCCCGGCGCGAACGGCAACATCGGCGCGGATATCGTCGCGCGCGCACCGGCCGACGGGCATACGCTGCTGGTCACCTCGGCCTCGTTCGCGGTGAACCCGAGCACCCAGCGCAAGCAGCCGTTCGACGTGCGCCGCGACTTCGCGCCAGTGACCAATATCGGGTCCGGCGAAGGCTACATCCTGACCGTGACCCCTTCGCCGCCGGTGCGCAACGCGCAGGAATTCATCGCGCTGGCCCGCAAGCCGGACAGCCGCCTCGCCTATGGTTCGCCCGGCATCGGCAGTCCGATCCAGCTCGCTGGCGCGATGTTCGCAACGCGCACCGGAAGCGATGCGGTACATACCGCCTACAAGGGCTCCGGCCCGGCACTCACCGCGCTGCTCGCCGGCGAGATCCAGTTCATGTTCATCACGCCGCCGCTGTCGATGCCGCACATCACGGCCGGTCGGCTGCGCGCCCTCGCCTACACCGGATCGAAACGCGCGCCCTTCCTGCCCGAACTGCCGACCCTGGCAGAGGTC
>JBILGF010000436.1:0-3041 GCA_044351195.1 Burkholderiales bacterium | reverse complement strand
TGCCGATCGAAGTCCGTGTCGATCGCGCCCTGGTCGGCAGCCTGTCCTATCGCAGCGGGGAGACGGCGATCGAACTGGCCGGGCTCGGGTTCGCCTATCGCGGAGGGGCCGTACGGCACGAGCTCGAGGCGCTGTCCGTACGCCTGCCCGGCCTTGCCGCCGTGCCTGCGGCAGATGCGCCCCTCGTGTCGCTGACCGGCGGCATCGACGCCACGGCGCCGTTCGCGCTGTCGGCCAAGCTGCGCGTGTCGAGTCGGTCGCTGGGCGAAGCGGAGTTCGCCCTCGGTGGCCCGCTGGCCGCCATCGTGGCCTCCGGCACGATCTCCGGCAGTGCCCCGCGTGAATGGCTGAAGGCGAGGGTGGTTGCCACCGTCGCACCATTTGCAGCGGTCATGCTGCCGCAGATCCGGATCGACGCCGAGGGCATCGATGCCGCGGCGATCGCCAGTGGCGCGCCGAGAACGGCCCTCGACATACAGGTCGATGCGGCAGTGAGCGCCGGCCCTTCGGTTCGTGGCCGGGTGCGCGTGTCGAACCGCTTGCCGGGCCCGGTCGGCGCGCGGCGCCTGCCGGTGACTGCGGTGGACAGCGGTTTCGAGATCGACCTGTCGATGCGGCGCGTGCTGTTCGCGCCGTTGCGCATCGCGGTCAATGGCGGTGGCAGCATCGAGGGTCGCGGCAGCGTCAGTCTGCCACCGGACGGTAAACCGGCGGCGTTCGAAAGCCGCTGGCAGCTGTCCGTGGCCGCACTCGACCTCGAGGCGCTCGATACACGGCTGCTGCCCACGCGGCTGTCAGGCAAGGTCGGGCTCGTGCTGGGCCCCGATCGCCAGCGGTTCGATGTCGTGCTCGACCAGAAAGGCGTCCTGCCCCGTGCGGGCGCGGATGCCGCGGGCGATACGAAACGGTCGCGCGGCCTGTCGACCCTGCGTCTTGAGGCGGTTGGCCAGCACGCGGGCGCCGAACTGCTGCTGGAGCGGGTACTGCTGCGAGCGGGTGCGTCGAGCGGTACGACCGGAGGCGATTCGGGCGAGGCTGCCGGACGCGGCCGCATCCGCCTCGACGGTGATCAGGCGTTCGAAGCCGACCTGCAGTTGCGCGCGTTCGATCCGGCGCGTTTCCTTGCCACGGGCGTCCTGGATGCGGTGCCTGCGGCCAAGGCTGGGCTGGCGCAGGCGTCGATCAATGCCGTGGTCTCGGCACGCGGACATCTGCAGCCTGCCTGGCGGGCACGCATCGACGCCACCCTCATGCCGAGCCGGGTCGCGCTGGCCGTACCCCCGTCGGCTGCGTCGTCCCCGCGCGTCCTGGCACTGCAAGGCCGGTTACGCGGCGATTTCTCGCCAGACCGTATCGAGGATGCCGATATCCTGCTGTCGATGGGGCGCAACTCGGTGCGTGCGACCGGCTCGAACGGCGGGGCCGACAGCGCACTCGAGTTCGTGCTGGATGCGAACGAGCCGTCATTGCTGCTTCCGGGATTCGCCGGCCGGATCAACGTCGCCGGGCGCGTGACCGGCAGCCTGCGCGCGCCGCGGGTGAACTTCGCGCTGAACGGCTCGCGATGGTCCTATGCCGGTCAGTCTGCAGCGCAGCTTGCCGGAGGTGGCGATGTCGATCTTTCGCGCGACCCGCCGCGCATCGATGTGTCGTTCGATGCCCGGACGCTGTCGGTTGGCGGTGTTGCGTTGTCGCAGGCGACTGCACAGCTGGGCGGCACGGCCAGCGCACACGCGCTCGCGCTCGGCGTGCGGGGCGCCGACGTCGATGCGAAGCTGCAGTTCGAGGGTGGGTTGTCTGCGCTGCCGCCGGCAGGTCGCATGCACTGGATCGGCCGGCTGACCGAGGCGCGCAACGATGGCCGCTATCCGGTACGGCTCGCCGCGCCCGCGGCGCTGGAACTGTCGCCCATGCGGGTCATGCTGGCACCGGCTCGCCTGCAGGCAGGTGATGGGCGGATACAGATCGACGAGCTGCGCTGGGAACCTGGACGCATCGCCACCCGCGGCTCGCTCGCTGCGTTCCCGGCAGGCGGCCTGATCGACCTGCTGGTGGCGCCAGAGCCCAGGGGCAGTACGCCTTCGACGGCGAAGCCGTCGCCCGCCTACGACTCGACGCTGCGTATCGGTGGCGAATGGGCACTCGCTTCCACGCCACGGCTCAATGGCACGCTGGCGCTGCGCCGTGAAAGCGGAGATGTCTCGCTGCGTGCCGACCCCGCGTTCTCGCTCGGGTTGAATCGATTCGACCTCGATGCGCAGTTCACGGACGATCGTCTTCAGGCGCAGGCGCGCATCCAGGGCACCACGCTGGGCGAGGCCAGCATGGCGCTCGCGCTCGAGCCTTCGCCCGCCCTGTCGATGAATTCGCCGATGACCCTGCGCGCGGATCTCTCGGTGCGCACCCTGAAGCCGTTCGAGCGGTACCTGGGCGCGCTGGCCGATATCGACGGTGCGCTGGCTGCACGCATCGAGGCGGTCGGTACACCGTCCAGGCCGAAGCTCTCGGGCCATCTGCGCGGCGAACGCCTGCGCTTCGATGCGCCGCAGATCGGTGTGGCGCTGCGCGACGGCCGGCTGGATGCGCGGCTGGCCGATGGCGTGCTCGATGTGGTGCAGTTCGAGGCGACTGCCGGTGAAGGCACGCTCAGCGCCAGGGGGAAGGTGCCGTTGCGCGAGGGCATCAGTGCAGCCACGCTCGCCTGGCGTGCAGACCGGATGACGCTGTTGTCGCGACCCGACCGGCGGGTCGTGGTCGACGGATCGGGAACGCTGGCGACCGAGAAGAAACGGCTGATGCTGGCCGGGCGGGTCATGGTGCGCCAGGGCTATTTCGAATTCGGTGGGGGTGTACGCAGGGCGCTCGGCGACGATGTCGTGGTGCTCGGGCGCAAGCCGGCCACGGCGGCTGCTGCTCGCCGCAGCCCCCTCGGATTGCGTCTGGACATCGATCTCGGGAAGTCGTTTCGCATCGTTGGCAGCGGGCTGGATGCATTCCTCGGCGGCAGCGTGCGGCTGTCCTCCACTGATGACGGAACGCTG
>JBILGF010000063.1:0-10227 GCA_044351195.1 Burkholderiales bacterium | reverse complement strand
GTCTCGCCGGTGGCCATCGGTTACAGGTAGTCCATGATCTTCCAGCTGCCCGGCGCGGCGTTGACCACGTTCTTCGAATGCCCGGGCCGGCGGTCGGCGAAGACCTTGCCTTCCTTCATCACGATCTGGATGTTCTTCTTTTCCTGCAGGCACTTGATGTCGGCCAGCGGGTCGCCGTCCACCGCCACCAGATCGGCCAGCTTGCCCGCCTCGAGCGTACCCAGGTCGCGATCGAGCTTGAGTGCGCGCGCCGCGTTCAGGGTCGTCGTCTGCAGTGCGTGCATCGGCTGCATCCCGAGCTCGACATAGAGCGCGAGTTCGCGCGCATTGGTGCCCATCTCGGGGTCGAAGCCCATGTCGGTGCCCATCGCGATGTTCACGCCACGCGCGTACATCTTCTGGAAGGTGTCAAAGCAGTTCTGCTGGATGCTCTTCATCTTCTTGATCACGAACATCGACGTGCCCTGCTCGCGGCGCAGCTCGATCGCGTGGTCGGTACGGTGCGACAGCGTCGGCGTGATGTGCACGCCCGACTCGCAGATCAGGTCGATCGTCTCGTCCTCGTGGAACACCATGTGCTCGAGCGTGTCCGCACCGGCCTTGAGCGCCATGCGCTGGGCGGATGGCGTGAAGCAGTGCACCGCGCAGGGCTTGTGCATCGCATGCGCCTCGTCGACCAGCGCATCGAGCTCCTCCTGCGTCATGTTGCGGATGTCCGGTTCTTCCTTGTCGGTGCCCCCGCCGCCCGAGGCGCAGGTCTTGATGATGTCGCAGCCGGCGAGCATGTTCGTGCGTGCGAGCTTGCGCAGCTCCCAGGGGCCATCGGCGGTCTGGAACCCCACGCGCAGCGCGGCGCGCGGCTGGATCAGGTCGAGGTGGGAACCGGTGATCGAGGTGAAGGCCGCCACCAGCATGCGCGGGCCTTCGAGGATGCCGGCATCGAACGCGTCGCGGATGGCGCAGGCCTCGTTGACCAGCAGCCCCCGGCTCGCCGCAAGCCCCATGTCGCGCAGCGTGGTGAAGCCCATGTCGAAGCACAGCTGCGCATGGAACACGCCGTACATCTGCTGCAGCTCGGGGGTAATCTCCCACTGCGCGACCCGGAAATTGTGGAAGGTCAGGCAGTTGAACATCATGGTGTGGATGTGGCAGTCGATCATGCCGGGCATCAGCGTCGCCCCGCCGCAATCGATCACCTGCGCACCCTGCGGGATGTGGATCGACTGCCGATTGCCCACCGCAAAGATGCGCTTGCCGCGGATCTCGACCACTGCGTCGAGGATCGGCGCCGCACCGGTGCAGTCGATCAGCCGCGCTCCGGTCACGAACATCGGGGTCGCGTCGGCGCCGGTGTCTCCCGGCTGGGGTTCGTTCCTGGTCATGGGTACTGCCTCCTGTTGATTGCCGCGTGCAGCCTGCGTGGCCCGGTCGTGCGTCCGGATGTCCTGTTGTTCGTGTCGCGCGCGTTCACCATTCGCGCCCGCCGCCCGGTCAGGTTGGGGTGTCCATACCGCGTCAGCGGAAGGCCTGCATCACGCGCTGGAACTCGCGATAGCGTTCGGGCCTGAGCACGGTGTTCCTGCGGTCGCGGCCTGCCTCGATCCTGAAGGCGTCGAAGGTGGCGGTGATATCGGCCTCGCGCATGCCGCGCGCGATCACCACCAGGCGGGTACGGCGGTCTTCGTCCGGCCAGTCCTCGAGCTCGACCGGTTCGCTGATCACCCGCTGTACTGCATGGATGGCGACCGGACGGCCCTCGACATTGACGATGCCCTTCACGCGCAGCAGGCCCGCCCCGCGGAAGCCCGCGAGCAGGTTGAGCCAGAGCACGAGCCCCGGACGGGTGACCTCGCCCTCGTGCACCAGCGACAGGGTGCGGATGGTCGGATCAGGCTGCACCGGCACGGCGGCGGCCAGCTGCAGTTCCGCCAGCCAGGCCTGCGCGCTGCGCGGACCGAGGCCGTCAGACCAGGCACTTGCCGCGAGCAACGCATCGGCATCGACCCGCCCATGGGCGGCGGTGAACAGGCGGGCACCCGGATTGAGCGCAGCCACGCGGGCACGCAACGAATCGATCGCAGCGACTTCGGCGAGGTCAGTCTTGCTGATCACCACGGTATCGGCGACCGCCAGCTGCTTCATGGACTCGGGATGGCTGGCGAGGGATTCCTCGCCCATCAGGCCATCGACCACGGTGATCACCGAGCGCAGCGCGAAGCGACCGGAGATCGCCTCGTCGGTGAGCAGCAATTGCACCACAGGGACCGGGTCGGCCAGGCCCGAGGTCTCGATCAGCACGCAGTCGAACCGATGTTCGGGCCCGTCGTCGCGGCTGGCATCGAGGTCGAGCAGGCGTGCGGCGATCTCGTCGTGCACATGGCCGCAGATGCAACCGCTGTCGACCAGCCGGACGCGCTTCGACGGCGCCTCGATCAGCACATGGTCGACACCGACCTCGCCATACTCGCCCACGACCACAGCCGCCTGCGACAGTGCGGCATCGCGCAGCAGGCGATTGACGAGCGTGGTCTTGCCACTGCCCAGAAAGCCGGTGATCAGCCAGACCGGGATCGGTGCGTCGGTGGTCTGCGGGGAAGGCTCGCGTGGCACTGAAGCCGCGCAGGCGTCCCCGTCGGCATGGGCATGTACATGCATGGGACCCTTTGCAGCGTCACCCTGGACCTGCCGCTCCTGTAGATGCTGCTCTCCGACCGGCGGAACCACGTGCGCGCTCTCGATATGAATCATGCGTCTCGCTTCCAGTTGCGACGCCGAGGCTAGCCCGGGCAGCATCGTGCGATCAATAGGGCAGCAGTAATGCCATACATAGGCGCTGCCTATGTGTGCCCAAACGGCTGACGGGGCGCCCCGCCTTTCACCTGAGTGCGCCATAACGTGCGAGTGTCTCGCAGAAACGCATATGGAGTCGCACGATGCAGCGTGCACCGGTTATCCCAGATGACCAGATCCCCAGCTTGCCATCGATGCGCATGTACGAACTCGGACCGGGTGATGAACGCTTCCAGATCGTCGATCAGCGCGCGTCCCTGCGCGGGATCCATCCCGACCACGTGCGAAACCACGTCCTTGGCCACGAACAAAGCCGGTGCACCGGTCACCGGATGTTCGACGACCAGCGGATGCACGGAGGGTGGAACCTTCGCCACCTGCTCGGCAGTCAGCGGTGGCCGGCTCGGATAGAGTTCGGAATAGCGGAAGTTACGGTCATGCACGGCCATCAGCCCGGTCAGCCAGGACTTCGTTTCTGCCGGCAGCGCGGCATAAGCGGCGCTGGTGCTGGAGAATTCGGTGTCCGCCCCTTCGGCCGGGCACACCAGACCATACAGCAGGGTCGCCAGTGCAGTAACTGGTTTGTAGGAAAGATCCGAGTGCCAGTGCATGCCGCCCAGGGTGATACCCTCTGTACGTCCATCCCTCAGCTTCGCGTTCGACAGCACCCGCACCTGCGGCAAATCGGGGAACACGTGCTCCGTCATGTGGTGCACGTCAAGTTCGCCGAAGCGGGCGCTGAACGCGACGAGCTGCGCTGGCGACAACTGCTGGCCGCGCAACACGATGACCGCGTGCCGGTGGAACAGTTCCAGGACACGGGCGAACGCCGCATCTCCGAGCGGCTGTGCCACGTCCACCCCATGCACCAGCGCGCCGATCGGCCCACCCGAAGGCGTGGCCGTGATGCCCGACACGTCGTTTGCTGCAGCCTTGCGCATTTCGTCCATCGTTTCATCCTCGTGGGTCCGGCAGGCCACCGGCCATGAAACCCGGCAGGGTCAGTAGACCAGGCCAGCCGCAGCCTCCTCGGGCAGGTCCTTCTCCGCTTCGTCGAGCTGCTCGTAGAACGATTCGATGTAAGCCCTGAAGGTCGCGTCATGGCGCTCGACCTCGGCGGCGCCGAAATCCTCGACCGGCCGTGGCTGCAGGTCGAAATGGCCGTGCTCGTCAGTGCCGCGTACCAGCGCGGCCGGCATCCGACGGCGACCGATGTAGCGCGTGTGGGTAGGGATGTAGCTCAGCGCGATGCCGATGCGGCGGTTGTCGGAATCGTTCGGCCGCGACTGGTGCACCACGCAGGTATGGTGCAGCGAGAACTGGCCAGGCCCGAGGATGGCGCGGTCGATTTCCGACTGGTCAAAGTACTCGACGATGATCTGCCCCGCAGTGTTCACACTGTTCTTGATCAAGCCGCTCTTTTGCTGCAAGGCCCCACGGATGTGGCTGCCCACCGCGAACTCGACCGGGCCGGCCTGCTCGGTCACGTCGGACAGGGCGATCCAGGCGGTCACATGGTCGAACGGCCGCAGGCCGAAGTACGTGCAGTCCTGGTGCCAGGCAGCGATGCCGTCGCTGCGCGGCTCCTTGATGAAGAAACGCGTGGTGTAGAGCAGAAGGTCAGGCCCCAGCAACGACTCCACGGCGTCCAGGATCGCCGGTGTACGCGCCAGTTCGTCCATCCAGCTGCACATGATGTGCAGGTTGCCGCGATACTTCCGATCGATCGCCATCAAGGAACCGCCCAGGCGGGCCTCGGTGGCCTCGAGCGCGGCGCGATAGCGTGCCACCTCGCCTGCGTCCAGGGCGTCGATCGGATAGAGGTACCCATCGGCCCGATAGGCGCGCACCTGCGCAGGCGTCAGTCCGCCTCGCGCCGCTCCCTGGCTGGCGGTAGTACCCGGCCCGTTGTCCTTTTCCGCTGTTGCCGTGCCCATCTGCCTCCCCTTTCGCGCCGGCTCAGTCGCCAGCCTTGATGCCCGCTTCCCGGGCGGTCTCGCGGTTGATGCGCACGTCCTCGCGCACGAAGGCCGAGAGTTCACCTGGCGTCTCGGCAACTGCATCGGCGCCCTGCGCCGCCAGCATCGACCTCACGTCCGGGCGCGCAGTCGCCTTGACCAGTTCGTCGTGGAGTCGCTTGAGGATGGCTGCAGGTATGCCCGCGGGCGCGAAGACGCCGTACCACTGCGAAGCCTCGGCACCGGGCAGCCCAGCCTCGGCGGTGGTGGGCACTTCAGGCATGTGCTGCGAGCGCTTGGGCGCCGCGACTGCAAGCGCGCGCAGCCGACCGGAGGGCACATGCTGCTTGGCCGAGATCATGTTAACTGCCATCAGGTGGACCTCGCCCCCAACCAGGCCGTTGACCGCGAAGCCACCCCCCTTGTACGGAACGTGCAGCATGCGCACCTTGGCCGTGTTCGCGATCAGGGCGCCGGCCAGATGCGTGCTGCCGCCCTGCCCGCCTGATGCATACCGGTATTTGTCTGGGTTCGAACGTATCAGCGCGATCAGTTCCAGCAGGTTCTTCGCTGGCACGGACGGATGGACAACCACCACGTTGTCCAGCAGAGCCACGCGCGTGAGCGCAGAGAAGTCCTTGTACAGATCGTACGGCGTCTTGCGGCCGAGCGCCGCGAGGATCGTGTGGTTGTTGCCGAGCATGCCGACGGTATGCCCGTCGGGCGTGGCCTTGGCCAACGCATCGGCACCGATGATGCCACTCGCGCCCGGGCGGTTCTCGATCACGATCGGCTGGCCGGTCGACTCGCTCACCGCGTTGCCGACAATGCGCATGATCGTGTCATACGAGGCGCCGGCAGCGAACGGCACGATCGAACGGATCGGCCGTTGCGGAAAGCTCTGCGCAACCGCAGCCTGCGACACCACGATGCCTAGCGCTGCGACTACCGCGAGCACATGCATCGAATCGGCGAGGCCAGTGCGCGGACGGCAGCCCCGGTCAGCGGCCGAAAATCTGCGAGTGCGCAAGCGCCGGGACGTCGACGGGGTGGGCGAATCCGAAGCAATGATCGAGGTCATCTGAAACTCCTGGTCGTAGCTGCCATGGGACTCAATCAGCCTTGAGGCCGACCTCTTTCGCCATCAGTGCATAGCGCGCATGTTCCGCGGCCATGAACCTCCGGAATTCGTCGGGGCTGCTCGCCTGCACGTCGATGCCGAGCGCGATGAAGCGCTCCTTCGTGTCGGCGAAGGCGAGCGACTTGCGCAGGGCGGCGTTCAGCCGCTCGATGATCGGCCGGCCGGTGCGCGCCGGCACGACCACGCCCCACCACGTCACCATGTCGAACCCGGGCACGCCGCTCTCGTCCATCGTCGGCAGTTCGGGTGCGATCGCGGTGCGCTTCGCGCTGGACGCAGCGATCGCGCGCAACCTGCCCGCCTTCACATGCGCCGCGGTGATCGGCATGCTCGCGAACACGAAATCGATATGGCCGCCCAGCAGGTCGGTCACGGACTGGCCGGTACCCTTGTACGGCACATGGACCAGGTCGGTGCCGGTCATCATCCGCAGCAGTTCGGTGGTCAGGTGTGCCGGCGTACCGCTGCCGCCCGACCCGTACTTGAGGAAGCCCGGCTTCGCCCGGGCCAGCGCGATCAGTTCACCGACCGTCTTCACCTGCAGCGACGGCCCCACAACGAGGATCGTCGGACCGGTCGCGAGCAGTGTCACCGGGTCGAAATCCCGGGCGACGTCATAGCCCAACCCGCTGTGGATGTGCGGGGCGATCGCCAGCGGGGCGATGTTGGCCAGCAGCAACGTGTAGCCATCGGGCGCGGACCGCGCGGCAATGGCACTGCCGAGCGCGCCCCCGACACCAGGCCGGTTGTCGATCAGTACTGGCTGGCCCAATTGCTCGGCGAGCCGCGTACCCACCGCGCGCGCTACGAGGTCGGAGGATCCTCCGGGCGGATAAGGCGCAATCCAGCGTAGCGGCTTGAGCGGCCAACTCCCTGGCGCCTGGGCGTGCACGTGTACGGCAGGCAGCACGGCGCCCGCCGCCAGCAGCACCACGGCCCGCGCCTTCGCATACGGCCATGCCCTGCCGTTCAAACCGTCGGATCGCATCGATGCTCCTCCTGTTGCCGGGTTCACTGCGCGTTGCAGACGCAGGTGCGCTGCTTCGTCCCTTGCGTTCAGCGTGCGCTGCTGCATCGAGCGATCGCTTCCACGATCACCGCGTTGTCCCAGTCGCCTTCGTCGCGTGCGACACAGCCCTCCAGCATCCGCGCATAGACCTCGGCGAACGGTAGCTGCTGGCCAGCCGCCCGCGCCTGCTCGATCATCAGGTGGAAGTCCTTCAGGCTCTGGTCGACCCGGCTCTGTGGCTCGCGGAACTGCCGGCGCGCCATCAGCGGGCCCTTCGTATCCATCACGCTCGAATACGCGGCCGACCCGCGCGCGACAGTGAGGAAGGCCTCGCGCTCGAGTCCGAGGCGTTCGGCGAACACCAGGCCTTCGGCCATCGCCGCGCGGTTCAGGCCGAGGACCAGGTTCACCGCGAGCTTCGCGCGCGAGCCGTTGCCGACTGCGCCCAGGTAGTGCCGCTCGGGGCAGATCGCATCGAGCACCGGCGCCACCGATGCCATCGTCGCGCGGTCGCCGCCAACCAGGCCGACACCGGCGCCGTTCGCCACCTGCCGGCTGGTGCCAGACACCGGCACCTCGAGCAGGCGCAGCCCGCGCGGCACCTGCCGCCGGTCGAGTGCCGCGAGCCGGTCGGGGTCGCAGGTGCTGGTGCAGATCACCACCGGTGAGACTTGTCCGGCCAGCGTGTTTTCCAGGATGCCGCCGCTGCCCTCGATCACCGTTTCGACCTGATCGGTGTTGAACACCGCGAGCACGATGACCGGGCAGACGGCGAGCGCAGCGATCGACGCCACGGGCTGGGCACCAAGCGGCGCGAGTGCCGACGCCTTCGCTGGATCGACATCGAATACCGACACCTCGAAGCCGGCGGCGCGCAGGCGTGCGCACACCGCACTGCCCATCAGGCCGGCACCGACCACCCCCGCAACGCCGTGCTGTCCGTTCGATGCTGCCACCAATGCCTCCTCGTTCCACCGCGTTGTGATCGGGTCGACCGAAGCCGCCCGGACCCCCATTGGCTACTCTGCGACGATGCGCGCGTCCCTCACGATCTTCCCCCAGCGCACGGTCTCATCCCGAACGAACTGCGCGAACATCTCGCGCGAGTTGCTGCCGATCGGCTCGATGCCGGCCGCGGCCTGCCGGCGCCGGAGCTCGGGCGACTGCAACGCCTTGTTGACCTCCGTGAACAGCCGATCGGCGATCACCGCGGGCGTCTTTCCGGGCGCGAACAACCCGTTCCAGTTGCTGAGACCGAAGCCAGGCAGCGACTCGGAAATCGCGGGCAGGTCGGGTAGCAGCGACTGCCGCTCCGGCGTCGAAACCGCGAGCACGCGCAGTCGCCCGGACTTGATGTGCGGCAACGACACCACGTAGGTGGCGAACATCAGTTGCAGGTCACCAGCGATCAGGTCGACCAGCGCCGAGCCGCCACCCTTGTAGGGGACATGGGTGAGCCCGATGCCGGCCGAGCGCTGGAAGAACTCGCCCGCCAGATGGTCGGGCTGCCCGGTCCCGGAGCTGCCGTAGCGCACCGCGCCCGGCCGTGTCTTCGCCCATTCGATGAACGCCTTCACGCTCGTCGCCTCGACTGCGGAGCTGACCACCATCACGTTGATGATCTCGGCCACGCGCGACAGCGGCAGGATGTCGCGCTCCGGGTCGTAGGGCAACTTCCGGTACAGCGAGGGACTGATCGCGATGCCGCCGACGGTTCCGACCAGCAACGTATAGCCATCGGGGTTCGCGCCGGCGAGGATCCCGGTCGCCAGGCGGCCACCCGCACCCGGACGGTTGTCGATCACCACCGGCTGGCCCAGCTGCGCGGATAGCGCCTGTGGTGGGGCGGTTGGTGTCGGCCGCACCACCCGCCGGGAACGGGATCAGGATGCGCACCGGGCGGTTCGGGTACCCCGACTGCGCCCATGCTGCCCCGACCGTGGCGGCGAGCAATGATGCGGCAGCGATGCGGCGCACGATGCAACGCAGGGTTGACGCTCGCTGCGTGTTGCGGTCTGCTCGCCCCTTCATCGACATAGCGGAACCCTCATGGACACCTCCGGTACCATCGACATCCACGCGCACTACTACCCGGACGCATATGTCCGCTTGTTCATCGAGGACGGTGCGCGCCATGGCGCGCGCTACGAAGCGGGAACGCCCGGTCCGTTGATCCATGTCCCCGGCGACATCCCGTCGGGCCCGATCACGCCGGAGTTCACCGACCTCGGTCTCAGGCTCGCCGCGATGGACCGGCAGGGCGTGCAATGGCAGGCGCTGTCGCTGACCCAGCCGATGGCCTACTTCGACGATGCCGATTTCGCCGTCGCGCTGTCGCGTGCCTTCAACGACGCCGCCAGTGCCGCGCATCTCGCGCACCCCGATCGCCTGGCCGGGTTCGCCACGCTGCCGCTGAACCATCCGCGACGCGCAATCGACGAACTGGAGCGTGCTGCCGCGCTCCCGGGCATGCGCGGGGTGTATTTCGGCACCAACACCGGACGGCAGGAACTGTCCGACCGCAGCCTGTTCCCGGTCTACGAACGCATCGAGGCGCTCGGCCTGCCGCTGTTCCTTCACCCGGTGCGCCAGGTCGGCTTCGATCGCCTGGAGCCCTATTTTTTCCGGAACATGCTCGGCAATCCGTTCGAGAATACGCTCGCGGCCGGGCACCTGATCTTCGGGGGCGTGCTCGACGCCTTCCCCGCGCTGGAGGTCTGCCTGCCACACGCCGGTGGCGCGCTGCCACTGATCGCACCCCGGATGGACCGAGGCCACGCCTACCATGCCGCCTGCGCCCACCTGCGCAATCCGCCGAGCAGCTACCTGCGCCGCTTCACGTACGACACGATCGGCCATTCGCCCGCCGTGCTGCGTTTCCTGATCGACACCGTCGGCAGCGACCGGGTGATGATCGGCAGCGACTACTGCTTCCGGATGGGCCTCGAGGAGCCCGTGGCGTCGCTGATGGCCGTGCCCGGACTGAGCGACGATGATCGCGCGATGATCCTGCGCGGCACCGCCGGCCGACTGCTTCGGCTGCCGGCCTGAAACAGCAGGCGGCACCGGCTGGCGGGCGCTCATGCGACCGCCTGCGGATGCAGCACGATCTTGTGCGCCTCGACGTCGCGCGCCTCCAGCAGCCGCAGCGCGTCTTCGGCCTGCTGCAGCGGGAAGCGATGGCTGATGTAGAGGTCTGGGTCGACCTTGCGGCTGGCGATCAGTTCCAGGCACGGCGCGAACGCCTTGAAGTTCCCGCGCGAGAAGTTCAGGTCGATCTCGCGGTCCTTGATGTAGGCGATCGGGATCGTCGCCTTGTTCTCCGGGAA
>JBILGF010000486.1:0-2735 GCA_044351195.1 Burkholderiales bacterium | reverse complement strand
GTAGTTGCGGAACATCGAACGATCGTAGGCCTGGTCGTAGTGCTGTTCGAGCAGGGTCGACACGAACAGCTGCCACTGGCCGGTGTCGACCAGTGCGCGCCAGTGGGCGAGCGTGTCCCCGGAATGCAGTCCGCGCAGGCACTGGAGGCGGTCCAGGAGGCGCGGCGCGTCCTTGACCAGGTGGTCGTACTCATCGAGCAGCAGCCCGGTCCGCGTGGCCAGCGAAGCCTCCACGCGCAGCGTGGGCGCTTCGCGCATCCGGGCGATCAGCGCATCGGGGACATGCAGCACGCCGACCCGCTTGCTCTCCGCCTCGACGAATACCGGCCGCGCCGGATCGTAGCCGCGCAGCGCCTGCCAGAGCATCGACTCGAACAGCTTCTGGGACGGCTGCGGCTCATCCGGCAGGTCGCCCAGTACCGAGCCGCGATGGCTCGCCAGGGCTTCCAGGTCCAGCACCTGCTCGCCCAGCTGGCCCAGTTCGCGCAGCAGGCGGCTCTTGCCGCAGCCGGTTCGGCCGCAGATGACGCGCAACGACAGGGTGTCGGGCAGCGTGGCCAGTTCGGCGACGACGCGTCGCCGGTAGGCGCGGTATCCGCCCTCGAGCTGCTCGGCGCGCCAGCCGATCTCGCGCAACACGTGAACGAAAGCGCGGCTGCGCTGGCCGCCGCGCCAGCAATAGACCAGTGGCGTCCACTTGCGTGCCCGGTCGGCGAAAGCGGTCTCGACATGATGGGCGATATTGCGTGCCGCAAGCACTCCCCCGACGCGGCGTGCCTCGAATGCGCCCTGCTGCTTGTACATCGTGCCGACCTGGGCACGCTGTTCATCGTCGAGCACCGGGCAGTTGATCGCTCCGGGCATGTGGTCTTGCGCGAACTCCGAGGGCGAACGCACGTCGATCAGCGCGTCGAACCGGGCTGGATCGGAAAGAGCAGAGGCAGTCGTGCTGACAGGATCGTTCACGGATGGCTTGCGCGGTGGCGGAGGCGTCCGCCTGGGCGCGGAGTGTACACTCGGCAGGTCTGGTGGACCAACGTCGCGCCTGGTCTCCAGACGTCCGGAATCGATTCGTGAACAGGACTACCTTCCATGCCTGAAGTGACCCCGATCTCCACTGCCTCCGCCACGGCCGAAGCCGCAACCGCGATCGATGCCCGTCCGGTACGTCTGAGCGAGCTGTCGCACGGGGGTGGCTGAGGCTGCAAACTCACGCCGGCGGTGCTGAGCGAAATCCTGGCCGCGTCACCTGCGACAGCAGCGATCGCGCGCGCCTTCCCGAATCTCATGGTCGGCCGCGAGTCGAGCGACGACGCTGCCGTCTACCGCCTGAACGACAGCCAGGCGCTGATCGCGACGACCGACTTCTTCATGCCGATCGTCGACGATCCGTTCGACTTCGGTCGTATCGCGGCCGCCAATGCGATCTCGGATGTCTACGCGATGGGCGGCACGCCGATCATGGCGCTCGCGCTGGTGGCGATGCCCGTGGCGAAGATCGGCGCAGCGGCCGTGCAGCGCATCCTCGCTGGCGGCGAAGCGGTGTGCGCGGCCGCGGGAATCCCGATCGCGGGTGGCCACAGCATCGATTCGGTCGAGCCGATCTACGGCCTGGTCGCGCTCGGACTCGTGCATCCGTCCAGGATCAAGCGCAACGATCGCGCGCGTGCCGGCGATGCACTGATCCTGGGCAAGGGACTCGGCGTGGGCATCCTGAGTGCTGCCCTCAAGAAACAGGTGCTGGACGACGCAGGGTATGCCCGCATGATCGCGAGCACCACCCAGCTCAACGCGATCGGCGCCGACCTGTGCGCCCGCGACGACGTGCATGCGCTGACCGATGTCACCGGCTTCGGCCTGCTCGGCCATGCGCTCGAGATGGCGCGCGGGTCCTCGCTGGTTGCCTGCATCGACTGGGCGCGTGTGCCGTTGCTGCCTGAGGCCCTGCCGTTCGCGCAGCAGGGGATCGCCACCGGCGCATCCGGGCGCAACTGGCAAAGCTATGGCACCGCCGTGACCCTGCCGGCCGGGATGCCGGAATGGCAGCGCAACCTGCTGACCGATCCCCAGACCAGCGGCGGTCTGCTGATTGCGTGCGACGCCGCCGTCGCCGATGCGCTGGTGGCCGACATGCATGCTGCCGGTTTCGAGTTTGCCGCGCGAGTGGGCAGCCTGGAGGCGCCCTCGGCCGGCAGGGCGCCGGGCACGACCGTCGTGAGCTGAAGGCCTGCAGCGCGCTGGACAGCCGTGCGCGCGAGCGCGCTCAGCGTGTCTTCAGTACATTGCGGATCTCGGGCCAGAGGGTATCGAGCATCAGCGGTTGCGCCGCCACTGTCGGATGGATGCCATCGGCCTGGAAAAAGTCCCGTTTTTCGGCAAACGGCTCGAGGATGAACGGCACCAGCGGGGTTTTCGTGTTGCGTGCCGCCTCGACGAACACCAGCCGGAATTTCTCGCTGAACGTGCGCCCGTAGTTCGGCGGCAACCTCACACCCACCAGCAGCGGGCGGGCATTGATTTTCCGGCTGGCTGCCACCATGTATTCGAGATTGGCCCGAGTGGTCTCGAGCGAGACACCGCGAAGCCCGTCATTGCCACCCAATGCGATCACCACGGCCTGCGGACGATGGCGGGCCAGTTCGGCATCGATGCGGTTGCGGCCACCGAGCGTGGTTTCGCCGCTGATGCTGGCATTCACCACGCGCCACGCGAGGTTGTCGGCCTTGAGGCGCTGT
>JBILGF010000134.1:0-7522 GCA_044351195.1 Burkholderiales bacterium | reverse complement strand
CCATACTCGGCCGACAGGCTGTCGCCGAACACCATCAATACCGGAGCGGCTGCCGTCTGGGCTCGCCCGGCAGCAGGAAGGCCCAGTGCAGGAAACGCCGGAAGCGCCAGCAGCGCCAGCAGCGCCAGCACGGGCAGCACGGTGGCAGTCGGCCACCTGCGGAATCGACACCAGTGAATGGACGACGGAATGATCGATGGCATGAACGAGAACAAGGGATGCACTCCCGCATTGAAGGCTGTGCATCTTACTAAACGCGTGACCACCGGCGAGTCCGAACTGCTGATTCTGTCCAACGTGAGCTTCGACATCGCGCCGGGCGAATCCGTTGCGATCCTCGGCGCTTCGGGCTCAGGCAAGACCACGCTGCTCGGTCTTCTCGCCGGGCTGGACACCCCGAGCGAAGGACACGTGGAAGTCCATGGCGAAGACATCTTCCGCCTCGACGAGGACGGACGCGCGGCGCTGCGCCAGCGGCTGGTCGGCTTCGTGTTCCAGTCGTTCCAGTTGCTGCCTGCGCTGACCGCGCTCGAGAACGTGATGCTGCCGCTCGAGCTGGCCGGCGCGCCGGATGCGCGCGAGCAGGCGTTGCCACTGCTGGCGCGCGTCGGCCTGGCCGCCCGCGTCGGGCACTATCCGAAGCAGTTGTCCGGTGGCGAACAGCAGCGGGTCGCCCTGGCCCGGGCGTTCGCCACCCGGCCGAAGCTGCTGATGGCCGACGAGCCCACGGGAAACCTTGATGCCGCCACGGGTGCCGACATCATCGAGCTGATGTTCGAACTCAACCGCGAGCAGGGCACGACCCTGGTGCTGGTTACCCACGACGAGCAGCTTGCCCGGCGCTGCGGGCGCCGCCTGCGCATTGCCGCCGGTGCGCTGTTGTCGGACGAATCTGACCCGATGGGGGCGGACGCAGCACCGGCCGCCACCGTCCAGGCGCAGCCGGCGTGAAGCGCTCCCTCGGCATGCTCGGGCTGTCGGCGCGCCTGATCGCGCGTGACTGGCGCGCCGGCGAGTTGCGCGTGCTGGCCGCGGCGCTGGTGATCGCGATCGCGGCGGTCACCAGCGTCGGGTTCTTTTCCGATCGCGTGCGCCTCGCGTTGCTCGAACAGGCCAATGCCTTGCTCGGGGCCGACCTGATCGTCGTGTCCGACCGGCCTCTCGCCCAGGTGTTGCTCGATGAAGCCGACCGGCTGGCCCTCAGCCACGCGCGGATCATGCGCTTCCCCAGCATGGTGATCCGGGGTGACGCTGCGCAGTTGTCCGAGGTGCGCGCCGTCGGCGACGGCTATCCCGTGAAGGGCGACATCGGCCTGGCGCCGCGCCACCTGGATCCAGCGGTACCCACCCGGGGCGTACCCGAGCGTGGCACGGTCTGGGTCGACACCCGCATGGTGGCGCTGCTGGGCGTCGACGGCGGGCAGTCGATCGAACTGGGCGAGCGTTCATTCGTCATTGCCGGGGTGTTCGATCGCGATGCCGAGGCAAGCGTCGGTTTCCTGTCGATGTCCCCGCGCATCGTGGTCAATGCGCTCGACCTGCCCGAGACCGGGCTGGTGCAGCCGGCAAGCCGGATCAGCCACCGCCTGATGGTCTCCGGCCCGCCAGCAGACATTGCCCGCTTCAGGGCCTTTGTCGCCGAGCGCATCGGTGCAGGCCAGCGGGTCGAGGACGTGCGTGAAGCGCGCCCCGAACTGAGCAGTGCGATCGAGCGTGCCGAACGTTTCCTCGGGCTGGCCGCGCTGGTCAGCGTGATCCTGGCCGGGGTCGCGGTCGCGCTGGCCGCACGCCGTTTCCTGCAGCGACACCTGGATGCCTGCGCGGTGATGCGCTGCCTGGGCGCGCCGCAGCGCCAGATGATCGGTCTGTACCTGACCCAGTTCCTGCTGCTCGGCGTGGTCGCGAGCGCGATCGGTTGCGCGATCGGCGCTGCCGGCCAGCAGGTGCTGGCGCAGGTGCTCGGGTCGCTGGTTTCGGCCGCGCTGCCGGCGCCTACGCCATGGCCGGCCGTGAAGGGCCTGGTGATCGGCGTGGTGCTGCTGCTCGGCTTCGGCCTGCCGCCACTGATCGCGTTGTCCACGGTGCCCACCCTGCGCGTGTTGCGCCGCGACCTCGGCGCTCCCGGACGCAACAGCCTGTTGTCCTGGCTGGCCGCCTGCGCGGCCATCTCGGCCCTGGTGTTGTGGGAAGCGGGCGACCTGAAGCTCGGCCTCGCGATGCTCGCCGGCACGCTCGCCACGGTAGCCCTGTGCGCCGGCTGTGCCTGGCTCGCGATGCGCGCAGCCGGTGCGCTCGCGGGCGGGGGCCGTGGCCGGGGCTCGTTCACCTGGCGCTACGGCATCGCCAACCTGAACCGACGGGCGCTGGGCAGCATCGTGCAGATGACCGCGCTCGGCCTGGGCATCATGGCGCTGCTGCTGCTGACGCTGGTGCGCAGCGAACTGCTCGACAACTGGCGGCGCTCGCTGCCGGCCGATACGCCCAACCAGTTCCTGGTGAATATCCAGCCCGATCAGGTCGCGCGGGTGCGCGCTTTCCATGCCCAGGAGGGGCTGGCGGCACCCGACGTGCAGCCGATGGTGCGCGGGCGGCTCGTTTCGCTCAACGGCAGGCCGGTGCAGCCATCCGATTACCCCGACGAGCGCACGCGCAGGCTGGTCGATCGCGAGTTCAACATGTCGTTCATGGACAACGTCCCGGCCGGCAACCGGATCGTCGCGGGGCGTTGGTGGACGCGCGACGACGCCGGTTCGAGGCTGATGTCCTTCGAGAAGGATATCGCCGCGCGCATCGGTATCCGGGTCGGCGACACCGTCGTCTACGACGTGGCAGGCACGCGGCGCGAGTTCATCGTCGCCAGCCTGCGCGAGGTCGACTGGGATTCCTTCCGCACCAACTTCTTCGTCGTTGCCGTGCCAGGTGCGCTCGACGATCTGCCGGTGAGCTACATCACCGCGTTCCGGTTACCGGAGGGGCGCGACGGGTTCACCCATGCGCTGATCCGGGAGTTCCCGAACCTGCTCGTGCTCGACGTGGGTTCGATCCTGTCACGGGTCCAGGCGATCATCGAGCAGGTCTCGAGGGCGGTCGAGTTCCTGTTCCTGTTCACGCTCCTGGCCGGTCTGGTCGTCCTGTATGCGGCGATTGCCTCTACCCGGGATGAACGGATCTTCGAGGGCGCGATCATCCGTACGCTGGGCGGCTCCAGGCGCCAGTTGCAGGTAGTGCAACTGACCGAGTTCACCGCGATCGGCGCGCTGTCGGGGCTGGTGGCGGCATTCGGCGCCAGCGGCCTGGCCTGGGCGCTCGGCCGGTTCGTGATCGGCGTACCGTTCGTGTTCGACCCATGGGTGTGGGTCGCGGGGCTGGTCGGTGGTGCAGTGCTGGTGGGTGCCGCCGGCTGGGTGGGGACCCTCGGCACGATGCGTGCGCCGCCGCTGGCGACCCTGCGCCGGGTGTGACGCCGGCATCCGGCATCCGGTGCCCAGCAGCGCCGCCGCAGGGGGGCCATGCGCGCTGCCGTCGCCAGCGGGCCATGGGCGAGGCTTTGCTATACTGGGTTCATGGCTCCGGCTGCGTCTGAAATGATGATCGAGGTGCTGCTCGCGCTGCTCGCGCTGTTTGCGCTGATCGCTTTCGTCTGGCTGGCGCTCAGGCTCGGGCAGCTGCAGCGGTCGCTTTCACGCGCGCCAGCCGACCTCGCCGCGCTGCTCGACGAGAAGCACCGGGCGATGCTGGTCGATCTCAACCAGGCGCTGGCCGGGTCAGCCGACCGGCTTTCGCTGAGCCATGCGACCCAGGCCGATCTGGTGCGCAGCAGCGTCTCCCAGGAGCTGCAGCAGACCCGTGAGTCGATCCAGATCCTCCAGCTGGCACAGGGGCGAGACCTTGCCGCCAGCCGGGAGTCGATGGCGCAGCGCCTGTCCGAGATGTCCACGGCGGTGCAGGGACGGCTCGACGGCATGCGCACCGAGACGCTGACCCAGTTGCACTCGACATTGACGGCGCAGGGCAGGGCACAGAACGAGTCTGCGCAGTCGATGGTGCGCAGCCTGACCGAGCAGCTGGTGATCCGGGTCGAAGCACTGTCCACGGCGGTCGAATCCCGCCTGGGCGAGATCAGCGGCAAGGTCAGCGAGCGGCTCGACGAAGGCTTCAAGCGCACCAACGAGACCTTTGCCAGTGTCATGGCGCGCCTGGCGACGATCGACGAGGCGCAGAAGAAGATCGACGGCCTCACCACCAACGTGGTCAGCCTGCAGGAATTGCTGGGCGACAAGCGCTCGCGCGGTGCGTTCGGCGAGGTGCAGCTCGAGGCGATCGTGCGCAACAGCCTGCCCCCGGGCGCGTTCGAGATGCAGGCGACCCTGTCCAATCATGCGCGTGTCGACTGCCTGCTGAGGCTGCCGGAACCGACCGGTGTCGTCGCGGTCGATTCCAAGTTCCCGCTCGAGAACTACCGTGCGGGGTTCGCCGCCGACCAGCCGGAGGTTGAACGCCAGGCGGCACTGCGCCGGTTCAAGGCCGACGTGAAGCGGCATGTCGACGACATCGCCGACAAGTACATCATCGCCGGCGAGACCAGCGACGGCGCCGTGATGTTCGTGCCCGCCGAGGCAGTGTTTGCCGAGATCCATGCGCACCATCCGGACCTGGTCGAGCATGCGCAGAAGCGCCACGTGTGGGTGACCTCTCCGACCACGCTGATGGCGATCCTCAACACGGCGCGCGCGGTGATCAAGGACTTCGAGACACGCCGGCAGGTGCATGTCATCAAGGACGCCCTGTCGAAGCTCGCACGCGACTTCGAACGCTTCGACCACCGCATGCAGCAGCTGGCCAACCATATCCGCCAGGCGAACGATGATGTCCAGCAGGTCCATGTAAGCAGCCAGAAGATCACGCACCGGTTCCGGCATATCGAACAGGTCGATATCGAGCGCGCGCTGGGCAGTGAGCCGGTCACGACGATGCCGGTCGAGGCCATGGTCGAACCGTCGGCCGAAGCCGGCATCGGGGCGGTGGCGAGCGTGCCATCGCCCCCATCCACGGCGGCGGCCCAGGCCTGATGCCGGGCGCGCGTTCCGGGCCTTGCGCGCGTGCCATCCGGCGCATTCGCGCGGGGGTTGCGGTGCTCGGCTGTGCCGCGATGATGGCCGGATGCGGCACGCCCGATCCGGAGCGGGTCGCGCGTGAGCGCGAGGCAGCGCTCAATGCCGAGAAGGCGGCCGCGCGCCTGTACAAGGCCCCGTTCGACATGATCTGGGGTGCATTGCTGGCTTCGGCGGCCGATCGGAAGATGCAACTGCTGCACGCCGACGTGTCCAGCGGCGTGATCGAACTGCGCCACGGCGCATCGGCGACCAGTGTCGGCGAGCGGATCGACATCCGCGTCACGACGCCAATCGACAGGTCGGTACGCGTCGAGATCCGGTCGCGTCCACTGGTAGCGGTGTCGTTTCCGCGCGACTGGCAGCGCGTACTGTTCGGCGATCTCGAGCAGAAGATCGCGCCGCGCCGGGCGCCCTGACCGATGTTCGGCCTCCGCCGCTGGCTGCGCAGCCGGGCGCTCGTGCGCGCTGCAGTCGACGACGCGCAATGGATACAGGCAGTCGATCGCTGTCGCCTCGTGCGCCATCTCGACGCGGGCGCCCGTGTGCGCCTGCGTGAACAGGTGTCGCTGTTTCTCGACGCCAAGCAGTTCACGCCCGCTGGCGGGCTGGAACTCACGCCCGAGATGCGCCTGACCATCGCGCTGCAGGCCTGCGTGCTGGTGCTCGAACTGGGCATCGACAGTTATGCACCCTGGGTCGAAGTGATCGTGTACCCGGACGAGTTCATGGTGGAGCGCGAAGAGGTCGACGATGCCGGCGTGGTGCACCAGGTGCGCGAGCCGTTGTCGGGCGAGTCGTGGGCTGACGGCCCGGTCATCCTGTCGTGGGCCGACGTCGAAGCGGCAAACCCGCAGGATGGCTACAATGTCGTGGTGCATGAATTTGCGCACAAGCTCGACATGCTCGATGGCGACGCGGATGGCGTGCCTCCGCTCCACGCGGACATGAGCCGTGCGCACTGGCATGCGGCGTTCACCGAGGCATTCGACGATCTCGTCGATCGCATCGAGCGCCTGGAACGTACCGAACTGCAGGCCGGTCGCGCGAGGCGCGGGGCGGCAGGACAGCAACATTCATCGTCGGCGCTCGCCGACAGCTGGGACGCCCTGCCCCTGGGGCCCTATGCCTGCAAGGACGCGGCGGAATTCTTCGCCTGCGCGAGCGAGGTATTCTTCGAAGCCCCGGAGCGCCTGTACACCGCGTATCCCGCCGTCTATGGCCAGTTGCAGGGGTTCTATCGTCAGGATCCCCTGGGCTCAAGTTTTCTGTCACCGGGACGATAAAAGCGATCACCGTTGTTCGGTTTCCATTGCTCCATGCCGATTCCCCCCTGCTCGATGAAATCCGATTGATGACCAGAGGCTGGTCCGACCGCTGCACGACCCGCACGCTGACGATTGTTTTCTCGTCGGCACTGGCCTGCCTGCTGCTGGCTGTCGGTGGCAGCATCCTGATCGTGCAGGGCCAGTCGCGTCTCGCCGCAGAGCGGACGGTCGTGGGCTCCGCGCGGGGGGCCGCGCAGTCGGTTCATCCAGAACGTACGCTGCAGGCCGATGGCGCGCTGCGGGCGGCGCCGGGCCACCTTGCTGCGCAGCATCGTGTCGCCGCCGTCGGCGCCGCCGCCGATGCCGACAGTCGCACGCGCCGGGTCCTGCTGCTGCTCGCGTTGGCCGTCGCCGTGTCGGTCGCCGCCGCCGGCCTGGCAGGCTACGCGCTGATCCGGCGTGCGAGCGGCCAGGCGTCGGACCTTCATCGCGAGCGGTCACGGTCCGCTGTCACGCTACGCCTGATCGACGAGGGCGTGATCACCGTCGATGCCCGCGGGCAGGTCGAGTTCATGAACCCGGTGGCAGAGTCGCTGACCGGCTGGCGCATGGACGAGGCGCGGTTGCGCCCGCTGGGCGAGGTCTACCGGTTGACGGACGAACGCACGGGCGAGGCCTGCCCGTTCGAACCCTGGAAGCCGTCGATGGCCCCCCGGGGCGAGAACGAGGCCGCGGCGCCGCTTCGCCTTTCGCTGCGCGACGGGCGCGAGCTTTCAGTGCGCCATCTGCACGCGCCGGTGATCGATGCGCACGGCGTCGCGTGCGGTGCGGTCATCGTGTTCCACGACCATGGCAACCTGCGCACGCTGGAACAGCAGTTGTCGTGGCAGGCCAGCCATGATGCATTGACCGGGCTGGCGAACCGGCGCGAGTTCGAACGGGTACTGACCGGGCTCCTCGCTTCGGCGGCCTCCGGCTACCAGACCCATGCGCTGCTCTACATCGACCTCGATCACTTCAAGGCGGTGAATGACATCGGCGGGCATGCGGCGGGCGACGAACTGCTGAGTCAGCTGACGGCCGTGATGCAGTCGCGCATGCGTGCCAGCGACGTGCTGGCCAGGCTGGGCGGCGATGAATTCG
>JBILGF010000435.1:0-3061 GCA_044351195.1 Burkholderiales bacterium | reverse complement strand
CACGAACAGCAGCAGGTAGATCCACGCACCGTAGTGGTCGACGACCCACACCAGGTAGTCGTCCAGATGCAGCAGGATATCGAAGGCCTGCAGCCCGAGTGCGATCAGCGCATCCATCGCCGTCGGCTCAGACCTGGGCTTCCTGCTGCGGCTTCTCGGTCTTGATGAAATCCTCGCGCGAGATCCCCAGCCAGAGGGTCACCGTGCTGGCGACGAAGATAGACGAGTAGATGCCGACCAGGATGCCGATGGTCAGCGCGAGCGCGAAGAAATGCAGCACGTCGCCACCCAGGAGCAGCATCGCTCCCACCATCAGCAGGGTGGTGAAGCCGGTGAGGATCGTGCGCGACAGCGTCGCCGTGATCGCATCGTCGATGATCGACGCGGACGACGCCCGGCGCATCCTGCGAAAGTTCTCGCGGATGCGATCGAACACCACCACGGTATCGTTCACCGAATAGCCGAGCACCGCGAGGATCGCCGCCAGGGCCGTCAGATCGAAGTTCCACTGGAAGATCGCGAACAGGCCGAACACGAGGATCACGTCGTGGAATGTCGCGACGATCGCACCGACGGCGAACTTCCATTCGAAGCGCACCGCCAGATAGGTCATGATGCCCAGCGTGACCACGATCAGCGCAAGCAGCCCTTCGTAGAGCAGTTCGGCCCCGACCTGGGGGCCGACGAACTCGACCCGCTTCATTTCGACCTTTGGCTCGCGCTCGCGCAGGGCCTTGAGCACCACCTCGGAGACCTGCGCGCTGGTCACCCCCTCTTTCACCGGGATGCGGATCATCACGTCGCGAGCAGTGCCGAAATTCTGCACGATCGCATCACCGAGGTTCACTGCAGCGAGTTTCTCGCGCACCGTGTTGACCTCGATCGCTTCCGGGTAGGCCACCTCGATCACGGTGCCGCCGGTGAAGTCGATGCCCAGGTTCAGGCCGCGGAACGTGAGGGCGCCCACCGCGATGACCATCGCCAGCACGGAGATGGCGAACCACGGCTTCGCGTTGGCCATGAACGGCAGCGCGCGGGTGACCTTGTAGATCTCGAACATGGTGTGTCCTGGCAGGCGCGGGGGGGCTATACGGAGAGGGCTTCGACCTTGCGTTGCCGGCCGTAGGTGAGGTTGACCAGCGCGCGCGACACGAGGATCGCGCTGAACATGGTGGTGAAGATGCCGATGCACAGCGTGACCGCAAAGCCGCGGATCGGGCCAGAGCCGAGCCAGAACAGCGCGAAACCGGCGATCAGCGTGGTCACGTTCGCATCCAGGATGGTGCCGAAGGCCCGGTCGTACCCGGCGTGGATCGCCGCCTGCGGCGTGGAGCCGTTGCGCAGCTCTTCCCGGATACGTTCGTTGATCAGCACGTTGGCGTCGATCGCCATGCCCAGCGTCAGCGCGATGCCGGCGATGCCCGGCAGCGTCAGGGTCGCCTGCAGCAGCGACAGGATCGCCACCAGCAGCAGCATGTTGGCCACCAGCGCGACCACGGCGATCACGCCAAAGAACCGGTAGTAGACGCACATGAACAGGGTGACCAGCAGCATGCCGATCATCGTCGAGTTCACGCCGCGCGCGATGTTGTCGGCACCCAGGCTGGGGCCTACGGTGCGCTCTTCGATGATCTCCATCGGCGCGGCCAGCGCACCGGCGCGCAGCAGCAGCGCGGTGTCACGCGCCTCGGCCGTGGTCATGCGGCCGCTGATCTGCACCCGGCCGCCGCCGATCTCGGTACGGATCACCGGTGCGGTGACCACCTCGGCGCTGCCCTTCTCGATCAGCAGGATCGCCATGCGCTTGTTGACGTTCTCGCGGGTGACCTGCTGGAAGATGCGCGCGCCCTGCCCGTCCAGCGTGATGTGCACGGCCGGCTCGCCGGTCTGGCCGTCGAAGCCGGGTTGCGCATCGGTGATGCGCTCACCGGTGAGCACCGCCGATCGGCGCACCAGCAGCCCGCCGCCATTGCGCTCGGTGAAGTACTCGGTGCCAAAGGGCGGATTGCCCGCGGCGCCCGCCTGAAGGCTGGCCACGTCGCTCAGGTCTTCGGCCACCATGCGTACTTCGAGGGCTGCCGTGCGCCCCAGAAGTTCCTTCGCCTTGGCGGTGTCCTGCACGCCCGGAAGCTGCACCACGATGCGGTCTGCACCCTGTTGCTGGATCACCGGCTCGGCCACGCCCAGCTCGTTCACCCGGTTGCGCAGCGTGGTGATGTTCTGCTGCAGCGCGAACTCCTGGGTCTGGCGCACCGCCTCCGGACGGATCGTCGCCACCAGACGGAACTCGGTGCCCTCGTCGACCTCGCGCAGCGACAGGTCGGGCGATGCCCGGGTGATCACGACCGAGGCCTTCTCGCGCGCGGCTGCGTCGCGGAAGCGCACCACCAGGTTCATGCCCTCGCGCGTGACCCCGGCCGAGGGGATCTTCTGCTCGCGCAACGTCGTGCGCAGCTCATTGACGTAGCTCTCGACCTTCTTGTTGAGGGCCGTCTTCATGTCGATCTGCAGCAGGAAGTGCACGCCCCCGCGCAGGTCGAGGCCGAGGTACATCGGCAGCGCGCGCAGCGCACCCAGCCAGGACGGCGAGTTCGACACCAGGTTGAGCGCGACGATGTAGCCGTCACCCGCTGCCTTCTCGATCACGTCCTTTGCCCGCAGCTGGATCTCGGTGTCGGCAAAGCGCAGGCGCAGGCTGCCCGAATCGAGGACGGTGGCCGTCGGCAAGATGCTGGCAGCCGCCAGCGCCTCGGCCGCGCGCGTCTGCAGCGCGACATCGGCCTTCAGCGTCGCGCGCACCGGAGACACCTGCAGTGCCGGCACCTCGCCGAAGAAGTTCGGCAACGTGTAGAGCGTGGCAAAGAGCATCGCGACCGCGATGATCAGGTACTTCCACAGCGGGTAGCGATTCATGCTCGGCGATCCTTGATGCAGGCGATGGAGGGACTCAGCTGTCGTGCGCGGCCTTGATGGTTCCCTTCGGCAGCACGGTCTGCACCGCCGGCTTCTGCATCAGGATCTCGACGCCGGGCGCGAGTTCCACCGTCAGGTAGTTTTCGCC
>JBILGF010000062.1:0-10292 GCA_044351195.1 Burkholderiales bacterium | reverse complement strand
CTGTGGCTGGGTGCGGCGAGCGGTGGTGGGGTTGCCGTACTGGCGCTGGCCTTCATGCTGCAGTATGTCGGGTTGCTCGCCGAGCGCTGGTTCTTCTTCGCACAGGCCAATCATCCGCAGAACCTCTACTACCAGGTCATCTCCTGAGCCGGGCTGTCGTCCCGAGGGCCGCCCGGCCTTTGCAGCGCGCGCCGTGCGCCGCGCAGACCGGCGCTCGATTGCGCCACCGATCCTATTTGCGGTAGCCTGCAGAGTCTGATCATGACTCGATTCAACGAAGCGGAGATCCCCATGAACGACGTGAACCGAGACAAGCTCATCGTTGACCTCAAGACCGTGGTGTCCGATGCCGAGGCGCTGGTCAAGGCCACGGCCGGCCAGGCCGGCGACAAGATCGGCGAAGTCCGCGCGAGGGCCGAAGACTCCCTGCGTTCGGCACGGCTTGCACTGCGCGAGGCCGAGGCGCAGGTCATAGACAAGACCCGGCTGGCGGCGCGTGCGACCGACGACTTCGTGCACGACAAACCGTGGACGGCGGTGGGCATCGGTGCGGCGGTCGGCATGATCATCGGGCTGCTCATCTCGCGCCGCTGACATGTCGGTATCCAGGGCCTGCGCGGCCGAGGGGCTTGCTGTCGGCGTTCGCCTCTCGCGCAGGCTGAAGGGTGCAGCGTCGAAAGCCCGCCCTCGTGTCCGATCCTGACCGCGGGGAGGCCGGTGGTGGCGCCGGTGACGGCGCGCAGGCCGGCATCCTGCATTCGCTGCGTGCTCTGGTCGGCGGTTCGATCGCGGCGCTGCAGACCCGGCTCGAGCTGCTCTCGGCCGATGCACAAGAAGCCGGGTGGCGGCTCGCGGCAATCTGCGTCTTCGGCGTGGCCGCCCTGTTCTGCCTGTTCGTCGGAACGGTGCTGCTCGCGCTGCTGATCATCGTGGCGTTCTGGGATCGCAGCCCGACCCTGGCCGTCGGCCTCCTGAGCGCCTTCTTCCTGCTTGCGAGTGCAGGCTGCGCATGGCTGGCCCGGCGCCATGTCCGCATGTCACCAGGCCTGTTCGCCGCCACCCTCGATACGCTCGCGCGTGATCGCGAGGCGCTTGATCGCCCTGCGCGAGGGGCTGATGGCAGCGCCGGACGGCCCGTACAGCGGTGATCGACGACCGGCTGCTTGCCCTTGCCGTGCGCCGCGAGCGGTTGCGTATCCGGGCAGATGGCCAGCGGGCGGCGATCACAGCCAGCATCGGCAGGCTCGAAGGTTCGATCCGCATCGTCGACCTCGGGCTGGGCGGCGTGCGCTGGCTCAGGCTCAATCCGCTCGCCGTTGGCGTTGCGCTGGTCGCCCTTTTCCTGGTCCGGCCGCGCAGCCTGATTTCCCTCGCGCAGGGCAGCCTGCGGGTGTGGGCTGCGTGGCGCGCGTTGCGGGCACCCGGTGCCAGGGTGGCCTGGGCCCTCCTGCCCAGGGTAGTCGACATCTACCGCGCATGGCGCGGGCGGCGCTGACGGCTGCGATCCACACCCCTGGCCCGCCAGCGGGTGTGGCCGCCGTTGAAGTGAATGCCCGGTCGAGGCTGGCCGGTGCAGTCCGGTGCAGCCCGATCGATCAGCGTCCCAGCTTGATCGCCAGCACCGCCTGGTTGCGCAGCGTGCGCAGCAGGTTCATTGTCTGGGGCGCAATGTCGATCTGGCCGGGCAACGCTGCGTCGGCGTAGATCATGCCGAAGGGTGTGCCGTTGACCACCAGCGGGAACACGATGAAGGTGCGCGCACCGATCGCGCTGCGGAACCATGCCGGCACGCGCGAGGCGATCTTCGGATCGTCGATATCGGTGATCAGGATGTCGGTGTTGCGGGTCAGCGCAGCGAAGAAGACGTCGGGCTTGAACTGCATCGGGAAGGTCAACCGCTTCGCCACGGTGGCTGCATCTTCACCGAAGCCGAAGCGGCCGGTCATCGTGTTGGACTTCATGTCGCGTATGCACAGCAGCACTCGCCGGAAGCCGACCGCGCGGTGCATCGTCTCGAGCACGATGTGCAGCACGTCGTTCATCGGGACGCCTTCCACCAGCGCATCGCTGAGGTCCTGGATGCCGGACGACAGCGCGGACTGTGCGTCGGGCGCCAGCGCGGACTTTGCGCCGGACGACAGCGCCGGCGCGCCCGGCACCCGAGTCGTCTCCGCTGGATCGTCCGCCACGTGCGTGGTGGCGGTATGCGTCTCTGCCGAAGCGCTGCCGCCGTCGGAGCCGACGCCTGCGGTACGCCTGCGCACGCGCTTCGATTCCCTGTCCAGCCCGAGCAGCACCCGTCCGAAGTCGCTCTGCGCCATGTTCAGGTTCACTGCGGACGCATAGCTCATCAGGCTCGACAGGGAATCGGTGACCAGCGTGCCGATCTGGTCGGCACCATACGGCAGTACGCCCTTGTAGCGGTTGCCGATGCGTGCGAACGCCGCGCTGCGTGCACCGTCATTCATGCCGGCGGCAGCGGAGATCTCGCAGGCGAAGGTCGACACCAGTCGCAGCCGGTCATCCGGCGATACAGCCTTGCGTACCGGGCCAGGAGGCAGGGACTGCATGCTCTGACGGATCTTCTTCGGGAAGCCCCAGGCCTCGGCAGTGCCAATGCCGAGTTGCTGGAACGACGCGCCGAGCACCCGCTGGGCCGCGACGGTCTCGTCCTTCTTCTCCTCGGCGACCAGCCGCCTGATCTCTGCCCACTCCTCGGGAAAGTAGAACAGGCAGAGCAGCCGGCCGAGGTTGTGGAACAGCGCGCAGACGAACGCCTCTTCCGGATTGCGCAGCGCTGCCCTGGGTGCCGCGGCGCGCGCCAGCGCGCCCGAGAACAGCGCCTTCACGAACTCATCGCGCAGCGCGTCCGCCTGGGCCTTGTTCTGCAGGTGCTCGAACAACATCAGGCTGACCGCGATGTTGCGCACCTGGTCCAGGCCCAGGATCTGCACCGCGCGGGAAATGGTGCTGATGCCTCCGCCGGCGCCGCCGAACCCGGCCGAATTGACCAGCCGCAGGATCTTGCTGGTGAGCGCGACATCCTGAAGTATCGTGTTCGCCAGCCGGGTGATGCTCTCGGTTTCGGACGCAAGCGCCTTGTTCACTGCCGTGATCGTCGTCGACAGGGCGGGGAAGTCGGTCCGGTGGCGCATCCGGCGCAGCAGGAACACGAGCGTGCTGTTGGCCGCCTTGCCTGTGCCAGTGGCCTGGGCATCCGCGCCCGGCGCATCGTCGAGGCAGGCCTCAAGCGCCGACTTCATCTGTTCGGCCGAGGCAAAGCGCAGGGCCGGTTCGCGCGCGAGTGCCCGGCGCACCACGGCAGCCAGCCGTTCGTCGATCGGCTGCGGCCCGGTCGGAATCTTGATCGGGTCGTTCAACAGTGCGTGCAGCGCCTCGATCGCGGTGGTGGCAACGATCACCCGGCGGCCGGTGAGCATCTCGGCGAGCAGCAGGCCGCAGGCGAACAGATCGTTGCCCGCAGTGCTGGTTCCGCTCTGCACGTACTCCGGGGCCATGTATGCGGGCGTGCCGACCAGGGTCATGTCGGGTGCGACCTGGCCGCTCGCGCGCAGCGCGATGCCGAAATCCATCACGCGCGGAAAGTCGTACTCGTCGACCATGATGTTGGCCGGTTTGATGTCGCGGTGCAGCACGCCCTGCTCGTGCGCATGGCCGATCGCATCGAGAATCCGCGCCATCATCGTGATCGCGCGCTGTGCGGATAGCGCACCGTTGTTCCGAAGGAAGCCAGCCAGCGTATCGCCATCCACGAACTCGAACACGAGGTAGGGATGTCCCTCGTGCTCGCCGACATCGAACGCAGGCACGATGTTCGGGTGACGCAGCCTGCCGGCGATGCGCGCCTCGACAAGCAGCTGGCGCGCATCGGCTGCCGCCGTGTTCGGCAGCGTCTTGATCGCGACCTCGCGTTCGAGCATCGGATCGGTAGCGAGGTAGACGATCGACTGAACGCCCCGGCCGAGCATGCGCTGCACTTCGAAACGGCCGATCTTCAACGGCTGCTGCTCGACTGGCGACAGGCCGAGGACGAGCGACGCGGGTGCCGGAGGTGTGGTGAACCCCGGGCGAGGCGCAGTCGCGTTGACATTCGCGGCGGAGGCGGCGGAATCGGGCATCGTATCGATCGTGTCGCGCGGGACGGTGCGCGGGTGTTTCCTTATCGTCGCCAGCGCCCCCGACTTGAGCCCGTCAGGATAAGGCGCCCGGCGCGGGGCTGCCGATCCGCCTGGTGCCCCGATGCAAGACCATCGGCCGATTCATCGTACATCCCGGTCCGAACGCAGGCAGGCCTCGCCACACCGGCCATCGGCGCTGTATCGTGCGCCGCTGTGAAAAGTGAAGCACATGTCGAAACCAGCGGGAGCAGACGCGAAATGGCTACAGGCAAGAAGCGCACGGAGTCGGGGATGGTGGCGAAGCCTTCGGGCGCCGCCAGGACCGCAGGCAGGGAGACCGCAGGCAGGAAGACTGCAGGCAGGAAGACCTCAGGCAGGCTGTCGGCGCAATCGAAGGCGCCACCGTTCCGGCACAACGGTATCGTCGGGGTGAACCTGATCATCGATGGCCAGCCATCGCGCCGGCTCGGCGTGCAGCTCGTCTCTGCGACACGTACGAAGATCGTCGCCCGCCTGCCGGTCCGTCCGCATCACACGAACCGGGGGCAGCGGGTGAACGGTGGCGTGCTGATGGCCTTCGCCGACCTGCTCGGTGCAGCCGGCACGGTGATGAACCTGGAACCGGGCTGGCGCACCACGACGCTGGAATCAAAGACCAATTTCTTCGCCGCCGGGCAGCCGCCGTTGCTGCTCGCAGAGTCGACGCCGCTGCATGTCGGACGCAGCACCAACGTCTGGCAGACGCGCATCACGAACGAGGATGGTCGGCTGGTGGCGCTCGTCACGCAGACTCAGATCGTGCTGCCGCCGCCGGTAGTCTCCTGAGCGGGCGGCAGGTTATATTCCACGGGCACCGACAACCCTCGCCGACGGAGTTCCACGATGAAACCGCAGCGCCCCCGCGCACGCACCCTGGTCGCGTTCTGCCTGTCCGCTGCTGTCGCGGGTAGTGCGTTTGCCGCTGCCGCTCCCGACTATCCCGTCAAGCCGATCCGGGTGATCGTTCCCTTCCCGCCTGGCGGTGGAACCGACTTCGTGATGCGGGCCATCGCGCCGCAGCTGTCGGAACAGCTCGGGCAGCAGGTGCTGATCGACAACCGTGCAGGTGCACAGGGCGTGGTGGGCACCCAGATCGGTGCGCGTGCAATCAACGACGGCTACACGCTGGCCATCGTCGATGCGGCCACGGTCATCGCGCCAGCCCTGATCTCGCCGCCGCCGTTCGACGTCATGAAGGATTTCGTGCCGGTAGCGATCCTGGTCGAGCAGCCCTACCTGGTCACCCTGCATCCGTCGGTACCGGCGAAGACGATGGCCGAGTTCGTCAAGCTGGTGCAGGCCAACCCGGGCAAGTACAACTACGGCTCGGGTTCGGCGATCTCGCATGTATCGCAGGCGCTGTTCTATTCGCTGGCCAGGCTCGACATGACCCATGTCCCGTATCGGGGCACGGGTCCGCTGATGGCAGCCAGCCTCGGCAACGAGGTGCAGATGACCTTCACCGGCCCGGGGGCTGCGCTGCCGCAGGTGAAGGCGGGCAAGCTGCGGCTGCTGGCGGTCACCTCGAACCGGCGCTTCGCCCAGGCGCCCGATGCGCCGACGCTGGACGAGGTCGGCTTCAAGGGCACCGACATCCGAGGCTGGTTCGGCATGCTTGCCCCGGCCGGTACGCCGCGTCCGGTGGTGGCAAAGCTCAACACGACCATCAACGGCATCCTTTCGGGCGGGCCGGCGGCGCAGATGCTGCGCGACCGTGGCTACGACCTGAACCCGGTGTCGCCCGAGGCGTTCGGCAGGTTCCTCGGCGCCGAAGTGACGCGCTGGTCGAAGGCGATCAGGGAGTTCGGGGTCAAGATCAACTAGAAGGCCGCCATGCGGCCAGGCTCGGGCCCGGTGCGCGGGCCGCGGGCACGGGTGCAATCAAGGGAGAAGAACCAGTGGGCAAGTTGCAGTTGAGCATGGGTGTATGCGACTACGACCGTACGCGCGGGCTGTTCGACGGCCGGGTGCAGATCGAGGGCTGCGACGTGGCCGCAGTGAACATCGAGCCGGAAGAGGCTTTCCATCGTGCGTTCGGCTTCCAGGAGTTCGATATCTCCGAGCTGTCGATCTCCAGCCACACGATGATGACCTCGCGCGCGAGCAACGCGTATGTCGGCATCCCGGCCTTCGTGTCGCGCCTGTTCCGGCACTCGGGCGTGTACATCCGTACCGACCGCGGCATCGACAAGCCACAGGACCTCGCCGGCAAGACGGTCGGGTTGCCCGAATACCAGATCACCGCCAACGTCTGGATCCGAGGCATCCTGCAGGACGACTTCGGCGTGAAGCCCTCGTCGATCCACTGGCGACGCGGTGGCGTGGAAGACCCGGGCCGCCTCGAGCGCGCGCCGATCAAGCTGCCGCCGGATGTCGACCTGCGGCAGGTGCCGGACGGCAAGACGCTGTCGGGCATGCTGGAAGCGGGCGAGATCGACGCGATGATCAGCGCGCGCGCGCCGTCGTGCTTCGAACGCGGTGCGAAGAATGTCGCGCGCCTGTTCCCCGACTACCGTACGACCGAGGAAGACTACTTCCGCCGCACGAAGATCTTCCCGACGATGCACATCATCGGCATCCGCAAGTCGCTGGTGGAGAAGCACCCCTGGCTGCCGGTCAGCGTGTTCAAGGCCTTCCTGCAGGCGCGCGAGCTGTCGCTCTACGAACTCGGCCAGATCGGCCACCTGTTCGTCAGCCTGCCCTGGGGCGTGTCCGAGTTCCACAAGGCGAAGCAGCTGATGGGCGAGAACTACTGGAGCTACGGGCTCGAGCCGAACCACCATGTGCTCGAGACCTTCACGCGCTACCACTTCGAACAGGGCCTGTCGGCGCGCAAGGTTGCGCCGGAAGAGCTGTTCTGTCCGTCGGTGCTCGACCTGTTCAAGATCTAGCCGGCCGGGTGCCCCATGGCGGGGACGGACGGGGCAACGTGACAACCAGTATCGACATCCGGGGGCAGGCATGGCTCGACACCTGAAGATCGCGGCGGCCCAGCTCGGGCCGCTCCACCTGGCCGACACCCGCAGCACTGCCACCGCGCGGCTGGTCAGGCTGCTGCGCGACGCGCATGCGATGGGTGCGCGCTACGTGGTGTTCCCGGAACTTGCATTCACCACCTTCTTCCCGCGTTACTGGTTCGAGGACCAGGCCGAGGTCGACCGCCGGTTCTACGAATTCACCATGCCGTCGCCCGAGACGCAGCCGTTGTTCGACGAGGCGAAGAAGCTCGGCATCGGCTTCTATCTCGGCTACGCGGAGCGCATCGTCGAGGACGGCGTCGTGCATCGCTACAACACCGCCATCCTGGTCGGGCCGGATGGCCACATCGCCGGCAAGTACCGCAAGATCCACCTGCCCGGCCATGCCGAGCACAAGCCCGAGGCCGCGTTCCAGCACCTCGAGAAGAAGTACTTCGAGGTGGGCAACCTCGGCTTCCGGGTCTGGAAGTTCATGGACATGATCGCCGGCATGCTGATCTGCAACGACCGGCGCTGGCCCGAGGCCTTCCGCGTGCTGGCGCTGCAGGGTGCCGAGATCGTCTCGCTCGGCTTCAACACCCCGACCGAGAACCTGCACTACCCGGAGCCGCCGGCGCTGCGCGTGCACCACCACCTGATCATGGCGCAGTCGATGGCCTTCCAGAACGCCACCTGGCTGGTCGAGACCGCCAAGTGCGGCTTCGAGGACGGCAACCGCATGTTCGGCCATTCGCTGATCGTCGCCCCGACCGGCGAGATTGTCGCCAGGTCGGTCAGCGAGGAGGACGAGGTGGTCTGCTTCAACGCCGACATCGACCTCGCCAACGACCTGAAGAAGACGATGTTCAACTTCGCCGCGCACCGGCGACCGGAGCACTACCGGCTGATCGTCGAGCGGGTGGGGGCGGAGGTGACGCCGGCGGAAGGGCCGTGAGGCAGGGCGGCTGCGCTACTGACCGAGTCGAGGCCGTGCGTCCGAGTCCTGCCGTCAATCCACCTTCACGAACAACTCCTCCACCGTCGGCGCCTTCTTCAGCATGTCCTGCTGCACCATGAACTTGATCATGGTCTCGAAGGTCGACCGGTTGGCCTCGACGCCGTAGGTCCACGGGTCGTCGCCGAACACGCGTTCCATCTCGTCGATCTCGTCGGGCAGCCAGGGGATCATGTAACGCAGGGCGGAGTAGTTGCGCATGCGCACCAGCGCCGCGCGTTTCGACTTCTCGAACGCGTCGTACAGGCTCTTCGCGATGGACGGGTTCTTCTCGTATACCTCGCGCTTGATCGCGATCAGGTGCATCACCGGGAAGATGCCGGTATTCCTGTAGTACTCGCGCTCGACTTCGCGGAAGTTCGGGAAGATGCGTTGCACGTCCGGGTTGGTCTTGCGCGAGTCGGGCAGGTGGGTACCGATGGTCGCGTCGATCTCGCCGGCATCGATCAGCTGGCTCAGCGACCGGTCGCTCCGGTTGACGGTGATGTCCCAGCCGGGCGGGTGGATGGTCGGCACGCCGTGCATGCCCGGGCTGTTGATCGATCCTTCGAGCCAGCGGATTGATTTCAGGTCGACGCCGTAGTCGTTCTGCAGGTGGCCACGGATCCACACGGCTGCGGTCATCGTGTGGCGCATCACGCCGACGCGCTTGCCCTCGAGGTCTTTCGGCGTACGGATGCCCGACTTCGCGTTGATCACGATGTTGCCGTGGCGGAACATCTTCGACGGGAATACCGGCAGGGCGACGAACGGGTTGGTGCCGGCGACATGGCGGGTGATGAAATCGGACGACGACATCTCGCACACGTCGAACGATTTCTCGGCCATCGCGTGGTCGAACAGCTTGCGCGGGAAATCCTCGACGCGGAAGGTGAGGTCGATGCCTTCGGCCTTCACCTCGCCGGTGTACAGCGCCTGCATGCGGTCGTACAGCGCGCAGGCGAGGGTGATCGGTACGCCGCCGTTGTTCGGGTGCGTGACTTGCGGGTTCGGTGCTTCGCTCATGCGGCGGACTCCTGTCGGGATTGCTGGATTGCGAGATTCGGGCGAGTGCGATCAGGCCGCCGTGCGCGGGCGCGCGGCATCGATCAGGTGCCAGAGCCTGGAGGGCGACAGCGGCAGTTCATGCGCGCTGGCGCCGAGGGAATGCAGGGCAGCCGAGACCGCGTTCGCGATGACGCCTGCCACCGGGATGATGCCGCCTTCGCCGGCACCCTTGGCGCCGAGCGGGTTGTGCGGCGAGGGATGATTCTCGAGCGCGAACGCGCGGATGCACGGGAACGAGTCGGCCACCGGCAACAGGTAGTCGGCGAGCGAGCCGGTGAGCAGTTGTCCCTGCTCGTCGTAGACCAGCTGTTCGAGGAACACGCCACCCAGGCCCTGCACCACGGCCCCCACCGTCTGGCCATGCAGCGTGTGCGGGTTGATGATGCGCCCGACGTCCTCGACCGCGACATAGTCGATCACTTCGACATGGCCGGTGCGCGCATCGACCGACACATGCGCGGCATGCGCACCGTAGCTGTAGGTGCGCCTGGAACTGGCGAAGGTGCCTTCGGCCGACAGGCCGCCGTGCGCCGCGCGGGCCCGGGCGAGTTCGGCCAGCGACAGGGCGGCGCCGTTGCGCGCGAGGATCCGGTCGCCGCCGATCAGCGCGACATCATCGGGCGTGCAGCCCAGTTCATCGGCTGCAGCCGCGAGGATGTTCTCGCGCAGCAGCTTCGCGACCGTGATGATCGCCGAGCCGCCCATCACCGAACTGCGCGAGCTGTAGCTGCCGAAGCCCTCCGTGACGCCGGTGGTGGAGCCGTGATGGACGGCGCTGATCGCGGTCATCGGTCGTTCCAGCGCATCGGCGGCGATCTGCGTCAGCACGGTGGCGAGGCCCTGGCCGTTCGCCGACGAGCCGGTGTATACCGCGACCCGGCCGTCCTCCTCCAGCACCATGCGTGCGCCTTCGCGCGGCCCGGAGGCGCCGCCTTCGACATAGCAGCCGACCGCGATCCCATGATATCGCCCGTCGACCAGCTTGCCGTTCAGCGCCGACTTGCCCGTCCAGTCGAACTCGGCCAGGCACAGGTCGAAGGTCTCGTGGTAGTCGCCGCTGTCGGTGAAGCTGTCCGCGTTGTACGGCTGCAGCGT
>JBILGF010000432.1:0-3078 GCA_044351195.1 Burkholderiales bacterium | reverse complement strand
CTCCCAGGAGATCGCGCGCGCCTCGGTGATCTCGGCGTCCAGACCGAGTTCTGCGAACAGGCCCTTCAGCGGCGCGACCGCGTAGGTGCCGAACTGCAGGTGGCCGGCCACGTGCAGCACGCCGAGCACCGCATGCTCGCGGTCGGGCAGCGTCACCGGCGCGAGCACCGCACGCCCGTCGGTCTCGACGAACGCCCGGCCCTTGTCGGGCGCCCAGCCGCTGTCCTGCACGTCGACCGCCTCGCCGTACCAGGCCGTGAGCACCATCTTGAGAAAGCGCTCGTTCTGCTGAGCGCGGAAGCCGGGCAGCTCATCGAGCAGCAGCCGCAGGCTCTCCTCGGATTCGAGCCTGAAGTAGGCCTCGCCGCGGAACCGGTCTGCGGTCAGCACGTCGATGCCGCGCCGCGCCCAGGGCGCGATCGCCCCGGCGCCGAGCAGCGCACGCACGCGGATCGCCCCGGGCAGGAAGGTCGCCAGGCCGAGCCTGCGCGTGGTGAACAGTTCCTCGGCCGGCGCGCTCAGCTGCTCGATGCCGGGCACGCCCTGCCTGCCGGCCAGGTCGCGCACCGGCGTATTGAAATAGGCATTGCCGCTGTCGGCGTGGCGTGCACACCAGGCAAAACCGATATCGGCCCAGCGGATCTGGCCCATCGGCCCCAGCGCACCATAGGCGTGGCCGAGGTTGGACATGAATCCGTCGATCGCCTTCCACGACCCCTGGAGGTCGAGGAATCGCAGCACCTGGCGCGTCCAGGGCAGCACCATGCCGCAGGCGGAGATTGCAGCCGGAGTGCCACGCGTGAACGCCCGGCCCGCGTCGCGATCGAACTCGAACAGTCGCTGGCAGGCGGCGAGCCACTCCAGCGCCTCGGCCTCGCCGCTGACGGCCTGCACCGATGGCAGCGCCGACGATGCATCGCGATGGGCGACGAACGACACTTTCGACAGCGCCTCGAGCGCCTCGCTCACCGCCTCGCCCGTACCCGCCGTCGCTGCGTCCGGGCCGGATGCGTTCGCACCCGCCGGGTTCGATCCGGCAGCGGCCGGCCTCGAGGATTCGACCATCTCAACCTCCCCGCATCAGGCGGCGCGCGATGTAGCGGCCAACCCACAATCCGACTCCGAGCAGCACGACCAGTCCGACGACGATCTGGTCATGCCAGCGCACATCCTTCAGCAACGACTCCAGCGCAGTGCCGAACAGAAAGCCGGCGCCACCGATCAGCAGCGTCCAGACGGCCACGCCCAGGATGTTGACTACCATGAACCGCCACACGGGCACGGAACTCATGCCCAGTGCGATCGGCGCCGCGATGCGGAAGCCGTACAGGAAACGGTTCACGATGATGATCAGGATGTCGTAGCGGACGATCCAGCCCTTGATCCGCGCGACCCGCGCATCGACCGTCGGGAACCGGTCGAGGAAGGCGCGCCCGAAGCGCAGGCCGATCAGGTAGTAGCCGAGGTCGCCGATATAGGTACCCAGCACGGCTGCGATGGCCACCACCACCGGGTCGAGCAGCCCCTGCTGGGCTGCGACCATGCCCAGCACCAGTACCACCTCTCCTTCGAGCATGGTACCGACGAAAACGAACAGGTAACCGTACTCCCGGATCAGTTCGGGCACGTTCCACCCGAAGCTCGTCAGGAAATTCATCGTCGGGCTTCCGCTCGCCGGCCCGCGCTGGACAGGGCGCTCGCGGTGTTACTCGAAATGCGCCCTGACGATTTCGAGCAGCGCTGCGGACAGCTCGATGTCATCGGTGACTGGATTGATCAGCGCGACCTGGCAAGCCTCGATCGGCGACAGGCCGGCGCTGATCATGTTGGCCGCGTACACCAGCGCGCGTGTCGACGTGACCTCGTCCAGGCCATGGTCTTTCAGCGCGCGCGCCTTGCGTGCGACCGCAACCAGCTTCGACGCGCTTTCGGCGTCAAGGCCGGGCACTTCGTTGACCAGGATGCGCCGTTCGGTATCCTCGGCCGGAAAATCGAAGTTCAGGCCGATGAAACGCTGCTTGGTCGACGGCTTGAGGTCTTTCAGCACGGTCTGGTAACCGGGGTTGTACGAGATCACCAGCAGAAAATCCTCATGGGCGGTGATCTCGCGCCCGGTCTTCTCGAGCGGCAGCCGGCGACGATGGTCGGTCAGCGGGTGGATGATCACGGTCGAGTCGGTGCGTGCCTCGACGATCTCGTCCAGGTAGCAGATCGCGCCTGCCTTCACGGCACGGGTCAGCGGACCGTCCTGCCAGACCGTTTCGCTGCCCTCGAGGAGGAAGCGCCCGACCAGGTCGGACGAGGTCAGGTCTTCATGGCAGGACACCGTGACCAGCGGACGGTTGAGCCGCCAGGCCATGTGCTCGAGGAAGCGCGTCTTGCCGCATCCGGTCGGACCCTTGAGCATGATCGGCAGCCGCTTCGCATACGCGGCCTCGAAGATCTCGACCTCACGCCCCTGCGGTTCGTAGTAGGGCGCAGTGGCCGTCGGGCGAGCCGGCGGGACGATATCGTGGTCAGCCGGCAGCGCGGCGATCGGGTCGTTCATCTGAATGTCTGAGCCAAGGGTCGACGGAGATAAGAAGTCGGCGCAAGAATAGCACGCCGGTTCCGGCTATCCGGGCGACACCGACTGGCGCGCGGGACCCGACGGCGGCTGCGCATCACCACGCACCTCGAAATGTACTTCATCGACGATGCGCGCCTCGGAATCGACCAGTTGCAGCCGATGCCGTCCCGGCAGTGGTTGCCACGGATGAGGGCGATCGGCCGGCCCCAGGCGCTGGGTGCCGAGCCGCCAGTGGAGCCCGCGCGCGCCCGGTCCGGCCGAGAAGAGCAGCCGTTGCTGCGACGGCGGAATATCCGGATCGATCGCGACCACGATGCCGGCACCCGGGTACACGATACGCGGCGCATCGGTGCGGCGAACCCGTTCCACCTGCGTCAGCTCGGTGCCGGCCATGAACCACTCCGGCTGGCCGGCTGGCGGCGCGTCGGCCGCGGCCGCGGACACGGACACGGGCAGGGGCAGGGGCAGGGGCCCGGGGCGGGGCTGCGGCACGGCCTGCGCCACCTGCC
>JBILGF010000430.1:0-3086 GCA_044351195.1 Burkholderiales bacterium | reverse complement strand
CGAGCGCAGTGGCCTGCGCACCGGCGACCTCATCCAGCGTGTCGCCGGCAGCGCCGTGGGCACGGCGGACGATGTCAGCGCCACAATCCGTGCCCAGCCACCCGGCACCCTGCTGCCGATCGTCGTGCAGCGCGAAGGCCGCGAGATCGAGGTGCTGGTGCGCTTCCCGCCCCGCGCGCCGTGAGCGCAAGGCGGTCACTGCTGACCGGGGGACTGCTGGTCGTCGCCGATGCATGGTTGCTGCCGTTGCAGGCGACACAGGCAGCGCAGCCAGCCACGACAGCCGGCACGCCGCCGCGCGCCTTGACCGGTCGCCCGGCGAACGCGGTCCCTGCCCTGGCTATGGATATCCGGCTCGATCCTTCGACCCGCCTGCTGCAGGGTGAAGGCACCTGGACGCTGCCGCCGGGTGTCGCGCTCGCGCTCGAGCTCGACCGGCGCTTCAAGCTGGAGTCGATCACCGCCGACGGCCGTGCGCAGGCGCTGCCGCCGGACGGCACGGGGCGCCAGCGAGTGAGCATCGCCGCGACGCCCTCACGCAGCCAGTCGTGGCAGTTCCGCTGGCGGGGCGAACTGGCTGCGCTCGATGGCAGCATCGATCATCGCGGCGTGATCGGCGCGCTGCCGCCGATGGCGTCGGTACGTGGCAGCTACCTGCCGGCCGGATCCGCCTGGTATCCCGAGGCCGACATGCCTGCGCACTTCCGCGTTCAGGTCACGCTGCCGGCAGGCCAGCAGGCGGTGGTGCCCGGGCGCCTGCTGTCCGAATCCACGCAGGGCAACGAGTCCCGCGCCAGTTTCGAGACGCCACTGCCGACCGAAGGCCTCACCCTGATGGCTGGTCCGTACCGCATCGAAGAACGCATGCTGCCCCTGCCGGGTGCACGCAAGGTGCGCCTGCGCACCTACTTCACCGAAGCGCTGCAGCCGCTGGCGCAGGACTACCTCGCGGCGGCCGCCGGCTACATCGAACGCTACGACCGCGAGATCGGCAACTATGCGTTCGACGGCTTCAGCATCGTGTCCTCGCCGCTGCCCACCGGCTTCGGCCTGCCCGGCGCGACCTATATCGGCGAGTCTGTGCTCAGGCTGCCGTTCATGCGCGGGCAGTCGCTGGCCCATGAGGTGCTGCACAACTGGTGGGGCAACGGTGTGCGTGTCGACTGGCGCCGCGGCAACTGGAGTGAAGGCCTGACCACCCTGATGGCGGACCATGCGCTGCGCATGGCGCAGTCGACCGATGCCGGCCGGCAGATGCGCTGGGGCTGGCTGCGCGATTTCGGCGCGGTACCCGCCGGCACCGACACGCCGCTGGACCGGTTCACCTCGCGCACCCATGGCGCCGCCTCGGCCGTCGGCTACGGCAAGTCGGCGATGCTCTTCCACATGGTGCGCGCCGAGATCGGCGAGGCGATGTTCGGCCTGGCCTTGCGCGACCTGTGGCGCAGCCACGCCGGGACGGCCGCCGGCTGGCGCGACCTGCAGGCCGCCTTCGAACGGCGCGCCGGCCGGTCGCTCGCCAGCCTGTTCGCACCGATGTTGTCGGGCACGGGTGCACCGGTGCTCGTGCCGCAGTCGATCCGCCACGATGCCGCGCGCAGCGGGCTGGTCGTGACGTTCGCCGAGCCGATACCCTATGCCTTCGCGCTGCCGGTCGCTGCATGGCATGGCGACCGTGCGCAGCACGCTGTCCTGCCATTGCGCAGCGGCGAGCGCAGCGCCTTCCTGCCGCTGCAGGACGCACGCGTGCCCGACGCGTTGCAGGTCGACCCCGACTTCGCGGCGTGGCGCCGGCTGGGCCCGGGCGAGTCGCCACCGCTGCTGCGCGATGCGATGCTGGCGCCGGACGTGCGCGTGCTGGCAGTGAGCGATGGCGACGACAACTGGCGCCAGGCCGCGGGCGAACTCGCCATGCGCATGCTCGAGGCGCAGCGCGCGCCGGCCGCACGCGTCGCCGACCTCGACACTGCGGTGCCCCTGCTGCTGATCGGACGCCACGAGGACATCGAGCGGCTGGTCCGGCGCGACGCTCGCCTGGCACGGCCGGCCGCGCTCGCGCGCATGCCCGATGCAGCACTCTGGGCCGCACGTTCGGCCAACGGCGCGCCGCGCGTGTTCGTCTCGGTCGAGGACACCGCCGCCCTGATCGACCTGCATCGACGTGCACCGCATTACGGCGCACAGGGGCATGTCGGTTTTCGTAACGGGCGAGCAATCGCCTCGGGCGTCGGACCCATTGAGACACCGAAGGTTCCGGTTTCGCCCTGACTGCACCGTTTGCGGCCGCCTAAGGCGATCGGCGTAATGAGCTTCGACACCGCTGGCCGCGTCAGCGCCATCGCGACCGGCGGCGCGGGCACGGTAGAATCCGCCTATCGGCGCTGTCGGCCGGTCCACGCCCCGGTAGCTCAGTGGATAGAGCAGCCCCCTCCTAAGGGGCAGGTCGGACGTTCGATTCGTCTTCGGGGCGCCAGTACGAACCTCACCCAAGTGCACGAGAAACGCTTCTTCGGTTCACACTCTGCAAGAGACATTGCCGAGTTGGATGCGGTTCCGTGGCTCGCCTACGGAAGAACAGTCCAATGCGCGAGTACGAAGCGAGCCGCTGGTCGATCTTTATTTTGCGCGCCGGCGACGATGGCGGGACCGGACAAGACCTTGTTCCATTCACCGAGGGGCGGGTTGGCGGTCACCATGCTGGGCTTCGCCGCGCACGCAAACCGTTTTCCGCAGTGCGGCATGCGAGCCGGCTGCGGTGCTGAGGTGTCTCAGTCGATCTGGATCCTGGCGTCCTCGATCACCCGCTTCCACTTGACGATCTCGGCCGCTATGAACTTCTCGAACTGCTCCGAAGTGCTGGCGACGACGGTGTTGCCCAGTTTCTCCAGACTCGCCCTGACTTCCGGCTGATTCAGTATGCGCACGATCTCCTCGTTCAGACGCCGCACGATAGGTGCCGGCGTACCGGCACGCACCGTGATCCCCTGCCATGAGCTCGACTCAAAGCCCGGGAAGCCGGACTCGGCGACCGTGGGCACATTCGGAAGCTCGCGTGCCCGCGTCGCCGAAGTCACCGCAAGCGCACG
>JBILGF010000429.1:0-3087 GCA_044351195.1 Burkholderiales bacterium | reverse complement strand
CGAGGAAGCCAAACCAGATCGAGGCCTCGTAGCCGGGCAGCCCGGCCTCGGCCACCGTGGGCAGTTCAGGCGCGGCATCGCTGCGCTTGAGGCTCGTGACGGCAAGGGCGCGCACGCGTCCGGCCTTCATCTGCGGGATGCCGACGATCAGGTTCGGCAGCGTCATCGGGATCTCGTTGCCCATCACCGCAGCCAGCGCGGGGCCGATACCCTTGAAGACGATCGCAGTCATGTCCGCCTTGCCCATCTGGGCCAGCAGTTCGCCGGCCAGATGCGGCGGGCTGCCTACGCCCGAGGTGCCGTAGTTCAGCTTGCCCGGATTCGCACGCGCCCAGCCGAGCAGTTCGTTGACGTTGTTCACCGGCAATGACGGGTGCACGACGACCATCAGCGGCGAGGACGCAGCCAGGGATACCGGCGTGAAGTCGCGCAGCGGGTCGAACGAAAGCTTCGAGTACAGGGCCGACATGATCACATGCGAATTATTGACCACGATCATCGTGTAGCCGTCGGGTGCCGCGCGCGCGGCGATCTCGGTGCCGACCACGCCGCCTGCCCCCGGCCGATTGTCCACGAGGATGGGCTGCCCGAGCCGTTCCTGGAGGCGCGACCCGACCATGCGGGCGACCGCGTCGTTGCCGCCGCCCGGTGCCAGCGGCACCAGGATGCGGATCGGCTTGACCGGGAACTCGCCCGGCTGGGCGAGGGCGATCGCTGGCGCGAGCATCGTGCACAATGCACACAACGCCGCACCGAATGGTGATTTCGAGGCGCGGCTGCGCCGGCTGGAGGCCGGCTGCCCTATCAGGGTCGATTCACTGCGGTTGCGCGTCACCTGGTTTCCTCCTTGGTTGAGAGTTGCTGTCCGGGGCGCAGATGCGGCGGGCGCCTGCCAGCGTGCGACAGCGGAGTATATGTGCGATGCGAACCGAACTGATCACCCTTGCCACCGACAGCACCCCGCTCGACGGGGCTTTCTACCAGCCTGATGACCGTGCACCGATCGGCAGCGTGCTGCTGTTCCACGGCAACCGGATGAGCTTCCTCTGGGGCGCACCGCGCTTCCTGCCACCGGCGCTCACTGCGCTCGGCTACGCCTGCCTTGCATTCAATCGCCGCGGCCATGACATCATGAGCATCCGCGACTCGCGCCAGGCCGAGGGCGCGGCATGGCAGATGACCGAGGAAGCGATCGAGGACAACCGGATCGCCGCACGCTGGCTGGCCGCGCGCGGGCTGCCGGATCCGGTCGTGATCGGGCACAGCAACGGCGGCATGCTGGCGGTACGTCATGTCGCCGACCATCCGCGCACGCCGGGACTGGTACTGCTGTCCGCCCAGTGCGGTGGCCGCGCGATGGTGCGCCATGCCGCGGCGGCCGGGGCACTTGATGGCCTCGACCTCGAATCGGTCGCGGCGACGGCTCGAAGCAAGGTCGCGCAAGGACGCGGACGCGAACTGATCAGCCTGCCCGGGTGGTGGTACGTCTCCAGCGCAGAGAGCTTCCTCGACCGGATGGACAACCTGCCGGACACACTCGGACTCGCGCCGCGGATCGTCTGTCCGAGCCTCTACCTGCGGGGCGACAGCGAGCCGGCAGACCTGTACCCCGCCGAGGCCTTCGCGCGCCTGGCCGCCGGGCCCTGTACGGTATCCATCGTCGAGCAGTGCGATCATTTCTATCGCGGCCGGGAAGCGGAAATCACGCGCCGCGTGTCCGGGTGGTTCGAAAGCACGCTTGCCGCAGCGCGACAGGAATGCTGACCTGCCGCAGGCAGAGTCGATGACGCGCCGCAGCAAGTCTCCCGGGGTCACGAGATCGTTTCCCGATGCGTACATTCCGAGGCCCGGATACGGAAAAACCACGCGCTATACTCGGCCGCGATCGCATGATTCGTTCGTCGATCGAAACAGTGCCGCGCAAGCCACGAGCGCGCGACGGCCTCGTTGCCGCGGACCGAAGCCCGGCCCCGGCAGACGACAGTTCAACCTCCACCCAAGGTCACCCCCATGGATTTGACGGACATGCATGCCGGCGCAACACCCGACCCGGATCCCGCCGAAACAAAGGAATGGGTCGACGCACTGCGCGGCGTGCTCGAAAACGAAGGGCCGGAACGCGCACACTTCCTGCTCGAGAAGCTGGTCGATGTCGCGCGGCGCAGCACCGGCTACCTGCCGTTCAGTGCGCAGACCGCCTACATCAACACGATCCCGACGCACCTCGAGGCGAAGTCGCCGGGCGACCACGAGATGGAACACCGGATCCGCTCGATCATCCGCTGGAACGCGATGGCGATGGTGATCCGCGCGAACAAGCATTCGTCGGAGCTCGGTGGGCATATCGCGAGTTTCGCCTCGGCCGCGACGCTGTACGACGTCGGGTTCAACCACTTCTTCCACGCCCCCTCCGAGACCCACGGCGGCGATCTGGTGTTCTTCCAGGGCCACTCCTCGCCCGGCGTGTATGCGCGCGCCTTCCTCGAGGGTCGCATCTCCGAAGAGCAGCTCGACAACTTCCGCCAGGAAGTCGAAGGCAAGGGCGTGTCGTCCTACCCTCATCCGTGGCTGATGCCCGACTTCTGGCAGTTCCCGACGGTATCCATGGGCCTGGGGCCGCTGCAGGCGATCTACCAGGCGCGCTTCATGAAGTACCTGCACGATCGCGGCATCGTCGACACCTCGAAGCGCAAGGTGTTCGCGTACATGGGCGACGGCGAGATGGACGAGCCCGAGTCGCTGGGCGCGATCTCGCTTGCCGCTCGCGAGCGCCTGGACAACCTTGTCTTCGTCATCAATTGCAACCTGCAGCGCCTGGACGGACCCGTGCGCGGCAACGGCAAGATCATCCAGGAGCTCGAGGCCGACTTCCGGGGTACGGGCTGGAACGTGATCAAGGTGATCTGGGGTTCCTACTGGGACCCGCTGCTGGCCCGGGACAAATCCGGACTGCTGCTCAAGCGCATGGAGGAATGCGTCGACGGGGAGTACCAGACCTTCAAGTCGAAGGACGGCGCCTATGTGCGCGAACATTTCTTCGGCAAGTACCCCGAGTTGCGGGAGATGGTGTCCACCATGTCCGACGAG
>JBILGF010000428.1:0-3088 GCA_044351195.1 Burkholderiales bacterium | reverse complement strand
GGCATCCCCGACTTCCGCGGCCCGCAGGGCGTGTGGACCACCAACCCCAAGGCCGAGAAGCTGTCCGACATCCGGTACTACGTCGCGGACCCGGAAGTGCGCCGGCTTGCGTGGCAGAACCGGCTCGCGCATCCGGCCTGGACGGCCGTGCCCAACCGTGGCCACCGGGCCCTGGCCTCGCTCGAGGCGCGTGGCAAGCTGCATGCGCTGATCACCCAGAACATCGACGGACTGCACCAGAAGGCAGGCAACTCCCCGGGCCGGGTGATCGAGGTGCACGGCACCGTGCTGTTCGTCGCCTGCCTGCAGTGTGGCTGGCGCGGGCCGATGGCCGAGGTGGTCGAGCGGCTGCACGCTGGCGAGGAGGATCCTCCGTGCACCGAATGCGGCGGCATCCTCAAGAGCGACACGATCTCGTTCGGCCAGTCTCTCAAGCCGGGGGTGATCGAGCGCGCGATGCGCAGCGCCCAGGAGTGCGACCTGATGCTGGCGGTGGGATCGACGCTTCAGGTCTATCCGGTTGCCGGGGTGATTCCGGTGGCGAAGCAGTTCGACGCGAAGCTGGTGATCGTCAATGCACAGCCCACGCCGTTCGACGACATCGCGGACGCGGTGCTGGCGGGTTCGATCGGGGACGTGCTGCCTGCGATCTGCGGCGGCTGAGCCGGGTCGGAACGACGAGCCCGGCGTCGCTTCCTAGAACCGGAAGTGCAGTACCGCGTCGATCATCGCACGGGACCCTCAGGCGCCGAACGTGAACCGGCTGCCGACGTTCGAATACACCAGCTTCTGCGGCATGCGCTCGCGCATCATCTCGATGAACGGCGTGCCGGTGCAGTGCATCGGCACGATCACGTCGGGGTCGATATCCTCCAGTTCCTTCAATGTCGACTGCAGGTACGGCAGCGGCGCCATGCCCAGGTGGAAGCCGCCGACCACCGCGTGCACGCGGTCGACGTTCGCCGCGGCCATCGCGCTGCGCACCGTGTTGATGATGCCGGAGTGGCCGCAGGACGAGATCACCACCAGCCCGCGACCCTTAACGATGTAGCAGGTTGCATGCTCGTCCTCGTGCTGGTCGCGCACCAGCTGCCCGCGGCGCTCTTCCTCGCTGTAGTGGTCGTCCTGCACCAGGGTGCCGCCGGTCACCTGCTCGAACGAGGTGCGTTCGATGTAGCCGGAGGTGAACGGGCCATCCAGCGCGAGAGGCTTCGGGCAGCACACGGTGTCGACGCGGTGGGCGCGCAGCGACACCTGGTCGATCGCGCCCCAGGAGATCGGATCCTCGCCGCGCTTCTCGGTGATCCACTTCTCGCGGAACACGGTGTCGCCGCCGACGAACAGCGCGATGTCCTCGCGCATCCGGTTGCGGTGCTGGTGCACGAAGCCATCGAGCCCGCCGAAATGGTCGCGATGGCCGTGGCTGAGGATCAGCCCGTTGATCTTCGCCGGATCGATGTCGAGCAGGTCGAAATTCCGGTTGAGCACCTCGGGGGTGTAGCCGAAGTCGAGCACGTACTGCGCCTTCGCACCCTGGACCGTGGACGACAGGTGGAGCGACAGCCCCCACTCCGCCGCGAAGGTCGACAGCTCGCGTCCGGGAATACGCCCGACATGCTCGATCTGCACGAGCGGATGCATGGTCTTGGGCAGGAATCTTTCGTAGCGCGAATCGACCATCACGCGGATCGTCAGTTCGTCGACCCTTGGTGCTTCGAACGGGATCATTGTCTCCATGTGCGTCTCCAGGTCGATTGCGTCAACGCTCTCAGGCCGGCCTGATCGCTGCGACTACCCGCGGCAGGTAAAGGTGCAGCAGCAGCCCGCGCGCGGCCAGGAAAGTCGTCATCGCCGCCCACAACCCGGCATTGCCGAATGCCGGCGTGGCCAGATGCACCATCAGAAGATAGCCGGCGAAGGCGACGATCACCGTGTTGCGCATGATCCGGGTACGGGTCGCGGCAAGGTAGACCCCGTCGTACATGAAGGCCCAGACCGAAACCAGCGGGATCAGCACCGGCCACCAGAGATAGTCCCCGGCCGCAGCCCTCACCTCGGGAATGCTGGTGAGCAGTGCGACGATCGCGGTGCCGAACACTGCATAGACCAGCACGTTCGCCAGGCCGACCAGCCCGGCCCAGAGAAAGACCATCCGCCTGCCGTGGCGAAAGCCGTCTGCATCCCGCCGGCCGACGGCCTCGCCCAGGATGGTCTCGGCTGCGTGCGCGAAGCCGTCCAGGCCGAACGAGGTGAACACCAGGAACAGGTACAGCACCTGGTTCGCCGCCAGCGGCAGGTCGCCCAGCTCGGCGCTCTTGCCCATGAATATCGCCATCACCGACACCACGCACAGCGTGCGCAGCACGATGTCGCCATTGATGGCGACCATGCGCCGCAGGCGTGCTGCATCGAACAGTGCGCTGCCGGCGCCACCCACGGGCAGGGTATGCAGTGCGCGCCGCACGAAGAACAGGCCCACCGCAAGGCCTGCATACTCGGCGATCACCGACGCCAGGGCGACCCCGCCCACGCCCATGCCGAATCCGAACACAAACAGCAGGTCGAGCAGGATGTTCACGCCGTTGGTGAACAGCAGGATCACCAGTGGCGTGCGTACATTGCGCAGGCCGTACATCCAGCCGATGATCGCGTAGGTACCCAGCACCGCCGGCAGCGCCCAGACGCGGATCAGGAAATATTCGCGTGCGTAGTGCTCGACCTGCGGGCTCGCCTCGATCAGCCAGAAGGCCAGCGCCAGGATCGGCAGCTGCAGCGCGACCAGGGCGCCACCAGCGGCAGCGGCGAGCAGCAGTGCGCGCGCGAGCATCATCCTCACCTCGGCATGGTCGCCGGCGCCACGTGCCTGCGCGGTCGGCCCGGTGGTGCCCATGCGCAGGCAGTTGAACAGGTGGTAGATGAAGTTGAACAGCATCGCGCCGATCGCAACCGCGCCGATGTAGTGCACTTCACCGATATGGCCGACAACCGCGGTATCGACCGCGCCGAGCAGCGGTATCGAGATGTTGGCGAGGACGATCGGACCCGCCATCGCCCACACCTGGCGATGGGTCATGCGCTCAGCCACGCG
>JBILGF010000061.1:0-10350 GCA_044351195.1 Burkholderiales bacterium | reverse complement strand
TTCAGGTGCGCGAGGTAGGTGCGCACGAACTCGATCGGATCATCGGTCTCGACCTGCTGGCGCGTCATCGTCCCGCTCAGGTCACGGCAGACCCGGCCGATCACCTCGACCCGGTCTCTGGCGGGCAGGCCGATCACCGAGTAGCGCCCGAACCGCTCGCCACCCTGCACCGATTCGAGCAGGTAGCTGTTCGGTGCATTGGCGAGCTTCAGATACGTCGACAGCGGCGTGTCGAGGTCGGCGAAAGTCTCGAGGTAGAGCGGGATCCGGTTGTAGCCCTCGGCCGCCAGCCGGTTGAATTCCTGTTCGTTCATCAGGGTCCCTGCACCAGCCCGTCGACTTCGATCAGGCTGTCCACTATAGCATCGGCGTCGATGCTTCGCAGGTCGGCACCTTCGCGGTAGCCGTAGCTGACGCAGATCACCGGGCAACCCGCGCGGCGCGCGGCGATCGCGTCGTTGGCCGAGTCGCCGATCATCACCATCGCGCCCGGTTCCACCCCGATCAACCCGGCCGCATGCAGCAGCGGTGCGGGATCGGGTTTCTTCACCGGCAGCGTGTCGCCGGCCACCAGCACCGGGAAATAGGGCCGCAGCGCGAGCCGGTCGAGCAGGATTTCGGCGAAGCGGCCGGACTTGTTGGTCACGCAGCCGAGCCTGAAGCCGCGCTCGACCATGCGGTCGAGCCCCTCGAACACCCCTGGATAGGGCGCGCAGTTCCAGGCGACGGTATCGAGGTAATGCTTCTCGTAGACGGGCATCGCCACGGCGAACAGGTCGGGATCGGGCTTGCCGTCGGACTGGCGCGTCAGCACCCGTTCGACCAGCTTCGCGATGCCCTTGCCAACATAGGTCTCCACTTCCGACTGCGGTAGCGGCGGCAGGCCGAGTTCGACCATCATCCGGCGCGCGGCCTCGGACAGCCCGGGAATGCTGTCGACCAGCGTGCCGTCGAGGTCGATCAGGATTGCGCTCGCGCGGATCATGGCCGCCCTGCCGTCTCGAGTTCGCCGCGCATCGCCGAGATCATCTTCGCGTAGTCGTCTGCGCCGAAGATGGCCGAGCCGGCGACGAAGGTATCGGCACCGGCACGCGCGATCTGCGCGATGTTCTCGACCTTCACCCCGCCATCGACCTCGAGACGGATGTCGCGGCCGCTGCGCGAGATGCGTTCGCGCGCCTCGCGGATCTTCGGCAGCACCGCCGGATTGAACGCCTGCCCACCGAAGCCGGGGTTCACCGACATGATCAGCACCAGGTCGATCTTGTGCATCACGTAGTCGAGCGCATCGAGCGACGCGGCCGGATTGAACACCAGCCCCACCTTGCAACCCTGGTCGCGGATCAGGTCGATGGTGCGGTCGACATGATCGGAAGCCTCGGGGTGAAAGGAGATCAGGTCGGCGCCCGCCCTGGCGAAATCGGGTACGATCCTGTCGACAGGTCGGACCATCAGGTGCACATCGATCGGCGCCTTCGTCAGGGGCCTGATTGCCTCGCACACCAGCGGGCCGATAGTCAGGTTGGGGACGTAATGGTTGTCCATCACGTCGAAGTGGATCCAGTCTGCGCCCGCCGCGAGTACATTGATGACTTCCTCTCCCAGGCGGGCGAAGTCGGCAGACAGGATGCTCGGTGCGATCAGATGCATGGTGTAGCCCTGGATGGTCAGCCGACATAGTTTATCCGACAGGACATCGATCGCCTTGAAGAACGATTACGACATCACGGTCGCCGCGAAAAGCGTCTTCATCCCGGAACAATCCGACGAATCGGCTTCGCGCTACGTGTTCGCCTACACGATCACCATCACGAACACCGGCCGCATGCCGGCACAGCTGCTGTCGCGCCACTGGATCATCACCGACGCGAACAGCCAGGTGCAGGAGGTCCGCGGCCCCGGCGTGCTGGGCGAGCAACCCACGCTCGAGCCCAGGCAGAGCTTCGAATACACGAGCGGCACCGCGCTGGCGACCTCGGTCGGGACGATGCGCGGCACCTACCAGATGCTGGCCGAGGACGGCACGAAATTCGATGCCGACATTCCCGAGTTCACGCTCTCGGTGCCGCGGGTGCTTCACTGACCGGGGGGGCGCCGGTCATCCTCCGGCGGGCTGCCGTTCCTGCGCTTCTTCTTCGGCAGCGTCCACCAGACGATGAACACCAGCAGGGCCAGCGCAAACGCGGCCTCGAGCAGCAGCAATGCGAATCCAGCATCCATCAGGGTTCCAGAGAGAAGATGACTGAGCGGCAGCGTTCCGGTGCCTGGATGATCGTCCCGGCAGCAATATGCGCAGCGACGATGCTGTTGACCACCGGCTGCGTGACCCGCCTGCCTGCGCCGGGCGCACAGCCAGCGGCAGGGCCCGTGCCGTCCGATGCCACAACGGCAGCCCCGGCAGCCCCGGTATCGCCTCCCGCAGAGCGAGGTGTCGAGGCGGTGCCGGCAGCCCGCGCGAAACCGGCTGTGCCGGGGTCGCCCGTTCGCTACGAAGCGGTGACGTGGCAAGCGTTACCGGGATGGTACTCGGACCGCGTCGACGAGGCGTGGCCCGCGCTGCGTGAAAGCTGTCGTGCACTGGTCACGCGCCGCGCGGCCGCACCCTGGCTCGAGGCCTGCCGGGCCGCGGAGGCCTTGCCGGCAGCCGACACGCGCGACCCGGTGCGGGTGCGCGCATTCCTCGAACGCCATTTCCTGCCCTATCGCCTGATCGCGATTGACACTGGCGGCGGCGAGACGTTCAGCGGGCTGATCACCGGTTACTACGAGCCGCTGCTGCGCGGCAACCGCACCCGCGATGCACGCTTCCGGTATCCGCTTTACGGCGTGCCCGATGACCTGGTCACGGTCGACCTCGCGGCACTGTATCCGCAGCTCAAGGGCCAGCGTATCCGAGGCCGGCTCGAGGGCCGCCGGCTGCTGCCCTATTTTTCCCGCGGCGAGATCGACCGCGGGGTGAGCAGCCTGAAGGGCCGTGAACTGCTCTGGGTGGACGACCGCCTCGACGCGTTTTTCCTGGAAATCCAGGGATCCGGCCGCGTGCAGTTGCCGGACGGCAGCACGGTACGGCTCGGCTATGCCGACCAGAATGGTCACCCCTACCGCGCAATCGGCCGGGTACTGGTCGAGCGCGGCGAACTGACCATCGAGGAAGCGTCGATGCAGGGCATCCGCAAGTGGGCGCTCGCCAATCCGGACAAGGTCACGCCGCTGCTGCATGCGAACCCCAGTCGGGTGTTCTTCCGCGAGTTGCCGGCGCAGAAGGTCGCGCCGGCTGCGACCCCCGCTGCCGGCAATGGCGCCGCCGGTGCCAGCGGTCCGCCCGGTTCGCTCGGCGTGCCGCTGACGCCGATGCGCAGCATCGCGATCGATCCCCGCTCGGTGATGCTCGGTGCCCCGGTGTGGCTGGCCACGCACGACCCGCTCGACGGCAAGCCCATACAGCGGCTGACCTTCGCGCAGGACACGGGCGGCGCAATCATCGGGGCGATCCGCGCCGACCTGTTCTGGGGGTTCGGCACACCAGCCGGCGAGGCGGCCGGCCGGATGCGGGAACCAGGCTCGATGTGGGTCCTGCTGCCGCGCGGGGTGAAGCCGGAACGTCCCTGACCGGCTCCCGGACCCGCTCCCGGACCGGGCGCCAGCGCAGGCCCACCGCAGCCAGTCACCGCGTCAACGCGGCTCGAACTCGAACACCACCACCGTCTGTATCCTTGACCGTACTGCGCGTGCGCCACGGATTCCGGGCGCGAAAGATGCCGCCCGGAAGGCTGTCAGTGCTGCGTCATCGAACACGCCGGGTGGCTCTGCGCGCACGACCGAGACGTCCACCACCCGGCCCGCCGCATCGATCGACAGCGCCAGGGTCACCTTGCCCGACACCTCGCGCAATCGGGCACCGGGCGGAAACACCGGCTCGATCGGTGCCAGCGGCCGCGGCAGGATATCCAGGTCGCGCCCGGTGTACCAGTTGAGATCGGGTGCGCCGTCGCGCTCGACCCCGGGCTGTGCGGGTGTCTGCGATGGCGCAGCGGACGTCGCCGGCATCGGCGCGGGCACCGGCTCGGGTACCGGCACTGTTGACGGCGACCGGGCAGCGCCCGGTGCACCTTCGGGCGGGACCTCCGGCAGGTCCGTCGGCGCCTCGACCCGTGCCAGCACGCCTTCGGGCGCAGGCGCGGCGGCCGGTACCAGCCGCGCGGTGATCGTCAGTGGCGCCTGGGCCGGCCGCCGGCCGCTGTCGAACCCCCAGTCGAGCCAGGGCAGCAGGTGCAGCAGTATCGACGCTGCGAGGAACAGCGCCAGCCGCCGGTCGACTGCAGCAATCCCACCACCGGTCAGGTACACGACGGGGTGCGGTCGGGACAGTGCCTGCACTCGCCGGGAGCCGACTCCCTGGCCTTACCTACTTGCGCGGGCGCTTCGCCGCCGCGGCCATTGCCTGCTCGAGCTGCTCGGCCGGCAGGGCGCCACGCAGCCGCGTCCCGTCGGACAGGAAAATGGTTGGCGTCGACTTCACGTTGAGCTTCATGCCGAGCTTCACCACCTCGTCGATGGGCGTCTTGCAGTTGGCCGGGGCCGGCTCGATCTTGCCGGTGGTCATCACCTCGTCCCAGGCGCGCGAGCGGTCTTTCGAGCACCAGACGGCGCGCGACTTCTCGACCGAATCGGGTGGCGAGATGATCGGGTACAGGAACGTGTAGATGGTCACGTCGGTCAGCTTCGCCAGCTGGCCATGGAACTGGCGGCAGAACCCGCAGTTCGGATCCTCGAAGGTCGCGATCACGCGCCGACCGTTGCCGCGGACCGTCTTCACGGCCTGCGCCAGCGGCAGGTCGCGGAAGGCGATGGGGCCCTGCAACCGCGCCTCGATCTCGTCGCGCCGCGCCTGCGTCACGTTGCTCCATGTTTTCGTCTCGATCAGGCTGCCATCGACCACGAAGGTGAATTTCTCGTCGGTGTAGAACACGGTACCGTCGATGACCATCTCGAGCAGGCCCGGGAACGGCGACTTCGTGATGCTTTCGACCTTCGCGTTCGGGAATTTCTCGGCCAGGGCCTTGCGGATCACCTGCTCCTGGGCCGCAGCGCCCAGCGGCAGGCTGGCGATCAGGGCGACAAGGCCAACGGCGGCGAGCGCGCGACCGGTTCGAAAAAGGTTCATCTGTGGATTCCATGAAAGCCGACACGGGATGTTCGCACGTTGCTGCGGCGGGCCATATCTGCTGGCCGACACGCGGCAGGCTCGTCCGTGTGAGCGGTGCGCCCGCTGCCGTGCCCGCGCGCGGTCGACCGATACTGCAGCGGTGTGTCAGCCCATGGCCGCCGCAATCAGTTCGCGCTTCAGCCAGGGCCTGCGGTCGACCCAGCCCAGCCCCAGATTGCGCAGCCGCGCCACGCCGGGCAAATCGGAGGAGAACAGCCTGAACAGCCCGTCGGTGGCCAGCCGCATCGCAGCGATCGGTTCGGCCCGGGCACGCTGGTAGCGGCGCAGCAGCGCGAGGTCTCCCGGGTCCGGCTGCGGACCACGCGCGGCAAGCACCCTGGACAGTTCCCGACAGTCGCCGAAGCCGAGATTCATGCCCTGCCCCGCCAGGGGGTGCACCGCATGGGCCGCGTCGCCGACCAGCGCCAGCCGCGGCGCGACCAGCGGCGACACCCGCTGCAGGCGCAGCGGAAAGCCGTGCGCGGGCGCCAGCGCCTGCAACGCGCCGGCCGCGCCACCACAGACCCGGGAAACCTCGTCGGCCAGCGCATCCGGGGGCAGGCCGAGCAGGAATGCCGCATGGTCGTTCGCGCACGACCACACCATCGACCGCAGGTTGCCAGGCAACGGCAGCAACGCCAGCACCGCCTCGCCGAAGAACCACTGCCGAGCTACGCCATGGTGGGGCAGCGAGCAGCGGAAGCCGGCGACCACGCCCGTGTGTCCGTAGTCGTGCTGCGCGGCAGCGATGCCGGCCCGCTCGCGCACCATCGAGTCTGCGCCGTCGGCCGCCACCACCAGAGGCGCACGCAGCGTGGTACCGCCGACCAGGCCGACTGCAGCCGTGCGCTCGCCGATGCGCAGGTCAGCCACCGTATCGGGCACCCGGGTGATCGATTCGCCGTGTGCCGCCACTGCCTGCTCGAGGCCTCGCGCCAGATTCGACGATTCGCAGATCACCGCCAGCCTCGGCTGGCGCGCATCGCGCGTGTCGAAATCGATCCGCGATCGACCGTCGTCGCCGCTGACCTGCATCGCGGTCACGTCGCAGGTTCGGCTGGCATCCACGCCCTGCCAGGCACCGATCTCCGACAGCCAGTCGATGCTGCCCGGGTTGACCGCGTACACGCGGCTGTCCCAGTCTGCCGCCCCGGGTATCCCGGCCGCCGCCGCATCTGGGCCGACGGCGCGCCGGCGCTCGCCGTGCGGCGCTACCCAGGCGACCCGCAGCCCGGCCCCGGCCAGCCCCACCGCAGCCGCAGCGCCGATCAGCCCGGCACCGACGACGATGGCATCCGGACGCATGGCCGCCCGGATACCGGTCCGGTTGACGGAACCTTCGGCAGGAAAAGAATCACCCATCATTGCGCCCTCCATTGACTCGATCGGCGAGCGAACCTAAAATCCGCGGCCCCGTGGCGAATTAGCTCAGCGGTTAGAGCAGCGGAATCATAATCCGTTGGTCCGGGGTTCAAATCCCTGATTCGCCACCAAGTATTCCGGAGACCGGGTCCATTTTCCAGGTCGCTCAGTCCGTCCGCCTGCAGGCAGCCCCGCCGGGCCGCCGCGCGGTCGGGTCCGCAATCCGGGCCCGACATGATCCCTCGCGGCCGCTCTCCCGGCAGGCCGCGGGCGGCCGCGTGCCTGCCTGGTGTTCGATGCTGCATGAATTCGTGCTGGTGCTGGCCGTCGCCAGCGTGGGAATGCTGGGCGCGGTTGATGTGCATGCGCAGTTGCAGCGCAACCTGCCGGCGAACGGTGCGATCGGCGTCGTCACCGGAGACCCGAACCTGCCCCTGCCCGTGGTGCGAATCGATTCCAGGCTGTTCCGGCTCGCACCGGGGGGCATCATCGTCGACCAGAACAATCGCACGGTCGTGCATGCGCAGATTCCCCGGCAGGCCGCAGCCTACGTGGTGTTCGATGCCAACGGCGACATCCAGCGCATGTTCCTGCTGACGCCGGAAGAATTGCAGCGCCTGCGTGCGCGCTGAACCCGGGTCGACCGCCCGCCCGATGCGCAAGCTCTACATCCGCACTTTCGGCTGCCAGATGAACGAGTACGACTCGGAGAAGATGGCCGACATCCTGCACGCCCGCAACGGATTCGAGCAGGTGGCCGATCCGGCCGAGGCCGACGTGATCCTGTTCAATACCTGCTCGGTGCGCGAGAAGGCCCAGGAAAAGGTGTTCCACGACCTCGGACGTGCGCGCGAGATCAAGGCGCAGCGCCCCGGCGTGCTGATCGGCGTGGGGGGTTGTGTCGCCAGCCAGGAAGGCGCGTCGATCATCGACCGCGCACCCTGCGTCGATCTGGTGTTCGGACCGCAGACTCTGCACCGGTTGCCCGAGATGATCGAACGCCGGCTGTCCAGTGGCCAGCCACAGGTCGACATCTCGTTCCCGGCGATCGAGAAGTTCGACAACCTGCCGCCCGCGCGCGTCGATGGTGCATCGGCGTTCGTGTCCGTGATGGAAGGCTGCAGCAAGTACTGCAGCTACTGCATCGTGCCCTACACCCGGGGCGAGGAGATCTCGCGACCGCTGGAAGACGTGCTGGTCGATGTCGCGGAACTTGCACGGCGTGGCGTGCGCGAAGTGACGCTGCTCGGCCAGAACGTCAATGCGTGGCGCGGGCCGTTCGAGGCCGACGGCGACGGCGATGCCGACGAAGAGGCCGACGGCGATTTCGCCGACCTGCTCGACCATGTCTGCGAGATCCCGGGCATCGAGCGGGTGCGCTACACCACCTCGCATCCGCGCGAGTTCAGCGACCGGCTGGTCGATGCACACGCACGACTGCCGAAACTGGCGGCACATGTGCACCTGCCGGTGCAATCCGGTTCCGACCGCGTGCTCGCCGCCATGAAACGCGGTTACACCGTGCTCGAGTACCGATCGATCGTACGCCGGCTGCGCCGTGCCTGTCCGCAGGTCTCGATCACGTCCGATTTCATCCTCGGCTTTCCCGGGGAGACCGACGCGGATTTCCAGCAGACGTTGCAACTGGCTGAGTCGATGGCCTTCGACGGCAGCTACTGTTTCGCCTACAGCGCACGGCCTGGCACACCGGCAGCGGCGCTGGCCGACGATGTGCCGCCCGACCGGAAGAACGCACGGGTGCGCGAGTTGCAGGCGCTGGTCGATGCCACGGCGGCAGCAGTCAGCCAGTCGATGGTCGGCAGCCGGCAACGGGTGCTGGTCTCCGGAACCTCGCGCCGCGATCCGGGCGAACTGGCCGCACGCACCTCGAACAACCGGGTGGTGAATTTCGCTGGCGCGCCCCGCCTGATCGGGCACATGATCGACCTCGAGATCACCGAGGCGCGGGCGCACACGCTGCGCGGCGTGGTGCCTGCCCGATGAGCACACGCACCACCGCCACCGGCACCGGCACGCGCAGGGAAACCGGTAGCGACGCACCGCATGCATCGGCCAGCCGGCCCAGTACGCTGCAGGTGTCGTTCACGCCGGTCGACAACGCACGCCTCGCCAACCTGTGCGGCGCACTGGACGAGAACCTGCGCGCGATCGAGCGCATCCTGTCGGTGAAGATCGCCCGGCGTGGCGCGACTTTTTCGGTCACCGGTGACCTCGACCACGCACGCATCGGCATCGCCGCGCTCAAGCGCTTCTATTCGAGGGCCGAGCGCGAAGTCTCGCTCGAGGATGTGCAACTCGGACTGGTCGAGGCACAGCACCTTGGCAGCGCAGCGGCGGGCGCAGCCGACGCAGCCGCATCGCCCGCCGCACCGGCGCTGATCACCCGCCGGCACGACCTGCATGCGCGCACCCCGGCGCAACAGCAGTACCTCGAGCAGATCCGCCAGTTCGACATCACCTTCGGCATCGGGCCGGCCGGCACTGGCAAGACCTACCTGGCCGTGGCCAGTGCGGTCGACGCGATCGAGCGCGACCAGGTCAAGCGCATCGTGCTGGTGCGTCCTGCAGTCGAGGCGGGCGAGCGCCTGGGCTTCCTGCCCGGCGACCTCGCACAGAAGGTCGACCCCTACCTGCGGCCGCTCTACGACGCGCTCTACGACCTGATGGGCTTCGACAAGGTCGGCCGCCTGTTCGAGCGCAGCGCGATCGAAGTGGCGCCACTGGCCTACATGCGCGGACGCACGCTCAACCAGTCGTTCATCATCCTCGACGAGGCGCAGAACACCACGCCCGAACAGATGAAGATGTTCCTCACCCGGATCGGTTTCGGTACGCGCGCCGTGATCACCGGCGACGTGACCCAGATCGACCTCGCCCGGGGCCAGAAGAGCGGCCTGGTCGATGCGCGCGCCGTGCTCGCCGATGTCGACGGCATCGGCTTCACCTATTTCAGCTCGGCCGACGTCGTGCGCCATCCGATCGTCCAGCGTATCGTCGACGCCTACGAGAAACGCCAGGCATCCGAAGATCCGGGCGAGGAGCGTCCCCCGCATTCCCGCAATGGCCCGCGCAAGGATCCGCGCTGAGTCCATGCCACCCGCAGAGCAACGAATCGCGCCCCGCATCGAGGCTGGCACCGCACATCGCATCGCGGTGCAGAATCCGAGCCGCAGCCGCCGGCTTCCACCCGCAGCGCGCATCATCGAATGGGTGCGTCATGCGCTGGGCGCCCTGCCCGGGCGCCGGGCGGCGCGGCATGCCGAGATCACGGTGCGTTTCGTCACGCAGGCCGAGGCAGCCCGCCTGAACGAACAGTTCCGCGGCCGCGACTACGCACCCAACGTGCTGTCGTTCCCCTACACGATGGACGACGTCCTCGCAGTCCCCGCCGGCACATGCGGCGATATCGCCATCTGTCCGGCAATCGTCGCGCGCGAGGCCCGGGCGCAGGACAAGTCGTTCGAGGCCCACCTGGCCCACCTGGTGGTGCATGGCGTACTCCATCTGCGCGGCTATGACCATCTCGGACACCGCGAAGCAGGCCGGATGGAACGCCTGGAATCGCGGCTGGTGACCGCGCTCGGACTGGAAGACCCCTGGGCCGTCGAACGCGCACAGGGTGCGCCACGGGCGGCGGTCGCTGCGCACGCCGGGCATGCGACAATGCGCCGGTCTCCTCCTTCATCTACCGCATGAACGACGACGGCAAACCCGGCTGGCTGACCCGGCTCGGAGCGCTTCTGCTGCGTGAACCCGAAGAT
>JBILGF010000427.1:0-3093 GCA_044351195.1 Burkholderiales bacterium | reverse complement strand
CGGCCGTGGTGTACGAGGAGCCGGTACGGCTGGTGCAGACCAGCACGCCGCGGCGGGTACAGGCAGGCACGTCGATATGCGGGATCACGCCGGTCTGGCTGATGATGCGCAGCTTCGGCAGTCGCTCGAGCAGGTCGGCCGTGATCTTCGTGCGCTCGCGCGACAGCACCAGTGCATCGAACCCGGCCAGGCGCTGCCCGAGCGCGTCGACGTCGGTCAGCGGCTCGCGGAACACGGTGACCCGATGCCCGTCGAGCTTGCGGTAGGCATCGAGCGCAGGCACCACGCCGAGGAAATCGTCGAGTACGGCGATGTCCACGGCTGCTCAGTTCAGCTGGGTGACGAACTTCGTGACCAGGTAACCGTCGAAGGTCTCGGCCCCGCCCTCGCTGCCATAGCCGCTATCCTTCACTCCGCCGAACGGCGTCTCGGACAGCGCGATGCCGAAGTGGTTGATGTTGACCATGCCGGCCTCGATCGCGTTCGAGATCGCGGTGGCGTTGTGCGAGGACCGGGTGAATGCATACGAGGCCAGCCCGTATGGCAGGCTGTTCGCCCGCCGCACCACCTCGTCGAACTCGGCAAAGCGCACGATCGGCGCGATCGGACCGAAGGGCTCCTGTGTCATCAGCCGGGAGTCGTCCGGGAGGTCGGTGATCACGGTAGGCGAGAAGAAGTTGCCTGCCCCGTCGATCTTCGAGCCCCCGACGATGACCTTGCCGCCACGCCGGTCGGCATCGTCGACGAAGCTTTCCATCGTCGGTACCCGGCGCTGGTGAGCCAGCGGCCCCATCCGGGTGTCCTTGTCGAGCCCACTGCCGACCTTCAGCGAGGACGCCACCGCGACGAACTTCTCGACGAAGCGGTCGTAGGCCTGTTCGTGCACGAACATGCGCGACGGCGACACGCAGACCTGCCCTGCATTACGGTATTTCATGTTGGCCAGCAGCTCGGCCGCGCGGTCGATGTCGGCGTCGGCGAACACGATCGCCGGCGAGTGCCCGCCGAGTTCCATCGTGCAGCGTTTCATCAGCGACCCGGCGAGCGCGGCCAGTTGCTTGCCCACCGGCACCGAGCCGGTGAACGAGATCTTGCGCACGATGGGCGAGCGGATCAGGTAGTCGGACACCTCGGCCGGCACGCCCCAGACGATGTTCAGGCAGCCCGCGGGCAGCCCGGCGTCGGCGAACACCTGGGCGATGATCACGACTGCACTCGGCGCGTCCTCCGGGCCCTTGAGCACCAGCGTGCAGCCGGCGCCGATGGCCGCGACGACCTTGCGGATCGCCTGGTTGAACGGGAAGTTCCAGGGCGTGAACGCCGCGCAGACGCCGATCGGCTCGCGCAGCACCAGCTGGCGCACGCCATCGACCCGCGGCGGGATCACCCGGCCGTAGATGCGGCGGCACTCCTCGGCGTGCCATTCGCAATGCTCGGCGCCGCCCATCACCTCGGCCATCGCTTCGGCATACGGCTTGCCCATGTCGAGCGTGATGCCATGCGCCATCTGGGGGGCGCGCTCGCGGAACAGTTCGGCGGCCCGGCGCAGGATCTTCGAGCGCTCGACCGGGGAGCTCTTCTTCCAGGTCTGGAATGCGCGCTCTGCCGCAGCCAACGCATGATCGAGGTCTTCGCGCGTCGCGTGCGGCAGCTTGCCGATCACCGCACCGGTGGCCGGGTTGGTCACGTCCTGTTCCACCCGGCCTTGCGCACCGATGAACTGGCCGTCGATGTACAGGCACAGCGGGGGATAGGCAGGCGCGGGTACGGTATCCATCTGAACTCCTCGGGGGCGGAAACGGGCAGAAACGGGCAGAAACGGCCAGACATGAACAGCAGCGGCCGAACACAGGCGAAAACAGGCGAAAGCGGAACGCAAGCGGCCGGACAGGCCGGTGCGAAGGCGCCAAGGGTAGCCCCGGCGAGCATACCTGTTCAACCCGTGCGCTACACCCGTGCGCTCCACCCGTGTGCCCGACTGCCCGGCGCTTTCAGCGTCCGGGGTCACGCCCCTGCGCGAGCAGCCGCTCGATCTCGCGCACCAGTTTCGGGTCGTCCGGGCGCATCGTCGTGGAAAAGCTCTGCACCCGGCTGCCGTTGCGATCGACCACGGATTTGTGGAAGTTCCAGCCGGGCGACACGCCACTGCGCCTGGCCAGCAGCGCGTGGAACGGATTCGCCTTCGGCCCGGACACCGTGGAGGGTTCGAACATCGGGAAGGTGACGCCGTAGTTCACCTTGCAGAACTCGGCGATCTCGCGGCTGCTGCCGCGTTCCTGGCGAAAATCGTTCGACGGAAACCCGACGATCACCAGGCCGCGCGCCGAGAGCCTGCGGTGCAGCGCCTCGAGCTGTTCGAACTGCGGCGTGAAACCGCATTCGCTTGCGGTATTCACCACCATCAGCACGCGCCCGCGGAACTGGCACAGCGACACCGGCTTGCCGCTGACCAGTTCCGGGAAGACGTGGTCGAGCAATGGCGGACAGATATCGTCCGTACCCGCTGCCGCCCAGGCAGGCGCGAGCGTGCACATGAACAGGACTGCCGCGACGACTGCCCGGCCCATGAGCCGCCCCCGCCCTGCCGCCAACCGTCGAAGCGAGGGCCGCGTCCGCACAGCCCCGGCCCCGCTCAGTGGTAGTTCGCGCGTTCCACCGTGGATGCGACGGGGGTTTCCTCGAGGCCGAGCGCACGCCAGCGCTTCATGCCGCCGGCCAGTTCGACCGCCTTGAGACCGCGCAACGTGAGCAGGTGTGCTGCGCGCGCCGACAGCGTGCTCCAGGCGTCCCAGCAATACACCACGATCGTCGCCCCGGCGGGCAACTGGCGCCAGCGGACCTCGAGTTCTTCCACCGACAGCACCTGCGCGCCCGGCACGGTGCTGCGCAGCATCTCTTTCGGGCTGTTGCGCACATCGACCACCACCACCTTGTCGCCCTGGCGCTCGCGCAGGGCAATCAGTTCGGCGGGCTCGATCGCCGTGACAGTGCCGACGGACCGCTGGCTGGCGCGAACACGACGCTGTTCGGAACCACCCGACATCACTTCCAGACCTTTCCATGTGCTCAGCATAATCAGCCTCGGAGTTTGAA
>JBILGF010000426.1:0-3102 GCA_044351195.1 Burkholderiales bacterium | reverse complement strand
AGCAACGCCCCCGGGCAGGGTGGTGAGGTTCCGGCGAACGGCGGAGAGCATCAAGACAGGCAGCACCAGCCAGCCGACCAGGCCGAAGTCGCTGGCGAGCATGATGTAGAGGTTGTGCGTTGAGGTGCGTAGTTCCCACAGCTCGGTCGACCCGAGCCCGTTGCCGAAGAACGGCGACGCGACGAATTGCACCCATCCACGCTCAGCGAGCATAGCTCGCTCGGCTTGACTGAAGTCCACTCGCCCAGAGGAGTCTAGAATCCACAAGACTCGATCGAGAACTAGCGCGGGATCTACGTTGAATCGGCTCTGCAGTTCAGCCGAGAACGCCAACCAGAACGCGTAGCCCGCCGCGGTACCGAGCGCCACTATTCGCGCAACCTGCCCACGCCGCAGCGTACGGCCTTCGACCAGCAGCGCTCCAAAGACCAAAAAAAGACCCGCCAGTGCGCCACGCGACAGTGTCAGCAGCACGCCGGCCGAGACCACAGTTGCGTACGCCACTCGCCAGCGCGGAGCCACCACTCCAAGTGTGATCGCGAGTCCGACCACCAGGGCCGCTCCGGACTGGTTGGGATTCATGAACAGCCCCGCCGCGCGCCCGAGTGTCGCAAGCTCGCTCTCCGCGGGGATCAGTGTCAGCGGGTGCGTGATGTCGTAAAAGTTTATTGCGACTGACAGTAGAATGACCCATACCATCGCGCGCCGCGCCGCCGCGACCGCGCGCGGACTTGCGACGAAGCAAAGGTAGGCGAGGATCGCGACCAGCACGCCGAGAAGCCTCTGCCGCAACACGCTAGAGTCGCCGCCGCCCTGCACGACGTAGGCTACCAAGCAGAGCGCGAGATATGCCGCCATCGCGGCAGGGTAGAGTGCCGGTACTTTTCTGAGCGTGACCGCCGGGCGCGCCAGCAGCAGCAGGGTCGTACCCGCCAGCAGCACGATCCAGTGCAGCGGCTGGATCATCGGCACCACGAAGGTGCCGAAGTAGATGGGGAAATTGCTGAACAACACAATGACCCAGCACGGGGCCAGCCACTCACCGTCGCGGGGAATAGTGATCATGTAGCGGACGGGCCGCTGATTGCGGCCTCCCACTGATCTGTAATCGCTTCGACGCAGTATTTCTCCGCGACCGCGGAACCGGTTGCTGAAAGGCGTGAAGCGAGCTCGGTATCGCTGAGCAACCTGACGATGGCGGCAGCCAGGCTTTCCGCGTCCTCCGTCGGGACGAGTAAGCCGTGGGCATCGTCGCCAAGAAGTTCGCGTGGGCCCGTTGGGCAGTCGGCGGCGACGCTCGGAACGCCGCAGGCAAGCGCCTCGAGCAGAGCGTTCGGAAAGCCCTCGAACCGCGACGGCAAGGCGAATACGCGTGCGCCGCGTAGCAGCTCGGTGGTGTCCTCCACCTGCCCGAGGAATCGAACGCGAACTGCCACGCCGCGCTGCGCGGCAAGTTGCGCGAGCGCCTCGCGCTGCGAACCGCTGCCGGCGATGCGTATCTCAAGTGAGGGCCACTGGGGTGCAAGGCGCGCGAACGCCTCGATCAGGATATCGAAGCCCTTCTGGCGCTCGAGGCGGCCCACCCCCAGCACGTACGGTGGTTCGGTAGGTTTCCGATTGCCCGGAGCGATTTGGACGGGATTGGGAATCACCACGACCGGTGGCGAAACCGAAGCGCTACGGAACCAGCAGGCGATTGTCTCGGTCTGCACCACCAGCAACGCTGCGCGACCGACCGAGTACTGCGCCGGATCGACCCTTTCTGAGACGACGAGGCGGTGCCGCGCACCGAAGGACGCGGCGCAGCACAGCACGTTCATCGTGGTGAGGAACGACAGTACGACCTCCGGTCGGTGGCGCGCAAAACTGCGCCGCAGGGCGAGGATGCGCCGCAGGTTCATCACGACTCCGCGCAGCGGTCCCCTCGATTCGCCCTCGAGACCTATGCTGAATCTTTCGATGCCTTGCGGCAAGCGAAAGAAGTCAGCGGAAGGCGGCGACAAGGTCACCAACGCGACTTCGTGCCCGCGCCGAAGAAACTCCGCAGCAAGCATGCTCATGACGCGTTCCGCACCACCTGCACGCAAAGATCCGATGGCAAGTGCAATCCTCACGCTGTGACCACTTCGTTCTTTGCTACGTCCCCGGTTTCGACACGGACGACATCGGGATGCGTACATCCCGTGCGTTGTCCAGCCTGCAAAGTGTAGAGTATCTCGCCGACGACGACAGACGTTATCGCGGGCTTCGTTATGCTTTGCACCGGCGACCGCGAGCAAGCGCTACGCGCTGAGGTCGGCCTTGCGGTGTCGGTTCTCATTGGGTTTGCCTTGCATTGCGCATCGAACGCAGCACGAAAGCCCACAGGAAAATCGTCGATACCGTGTACATGCCCACATTTGCCCAAGCAATGCCTACGATGCCGACGTACGGTACCAAGGCGGCGTTCAGCAACACGCTGGCGAGGAGGTTCAGCGCTGCCCCTGCCGTCAGCGCCCGTGAGGCCGACATAGCATTGACCAGCCGAACCGCCACCATGCTGAGCGCAAACATCGGAATACATAGACCGTGCACGGCCTGGATGCTGGAGACGAGCGCAGCATCCGCGGCGTCGAAGTTCCCGCGCTGGAAGACGAGAGCGGTAATTTGTCCCGATGCAAGCCAGAAAAGGCCCGCAGCCGGCACCGAGACCGCCAGCGTGCCGAGCACGACGGGGGCCAGCGCGCCGCGGAGTCCGGCGACGCCGGCAGCTGCGGTGAGCCGCGAGAAGTGCGGCAGCAGCACGGTGGAAAGCGTTGTGACGAGCACAGTGGCCGCGACCACGGTCAGGCGGGTGCCGAACGAGTAGGCGGCCACGTCCCCGGCCGACACCGTCGCCGCGAAGGACTGCTCGACGAGCATGCTGCCCGCCATCAGTAAGTTGGCCGCTGCCGCGGGCAGGAACTGGCCCAGGATGCGGCGATCCGCCTCGTCGCCGAGGCTCGGCTGGCTGAAGGGGCGGAGCCCCAGCGCACGGAGCCGTCGGCCGAGCAGCAGCGCCTCGAGTAGGGCGCCCACGGCCGCACCAGCCACCAGGGTCTCTACCGACCACGGGCGGCTCGA
>JBILGF010000497.1:0-2650 GCA_044351195.1 Burkholderiales bacterium | reverse complement strand
AATGCCCGGCGCTACGTGGCTAACATCGCCGATGCGCTGGTGGCTGCAGACCCGGATCATGAGGCAGGCTATCGTGCCCGGGCGAAGGCGTACTCCGAACAGCTCGAGCAACTCGACGAGAAGGCGCGGGCGATGATCGGCGCCGTCCCGGCACAGGAACGCCGCGCGATCGTCGGTCACGATGCGTTCGGGTATTTCGCGCGTGCCTACGGCGTGACCTTCCTGTCGCCGCGCGGCGTCAGCACCGACTCGGAGGCGAGCGCGAAGGACGTGGCGCAGCTGGTGCGCCAGATCCGCGCCCAGCGCATCCGCGCCGTGTTCGTCGAGAACATCAGCGATCCGCGCCTGGTCGAGCAGCTGGCGCGCGAATCCGGCGCGCGTGTCGGAGGCACCCTCTTTTCCGACGCGTTGTCGGCAACGGACAGGCGTGCGCTGACTTACCTCGACATGATGCGCCACAATATCGAAGAGGTTGCGAAGGCACTGGCGCCTTCAGGTACCGGCGGCACCGGTGGTACCAGCGGCACCGGCGGCTGAGTCCCGGCCGGCGGCAGTGGTCATACGCAACACGATTGCAAAACTCAGACCTCGATGATACGTTTCGTCCCGGAGACTATGATGCGCCCAGCCCCCCGTGAATCCCGTCGCAATGCCCCCGCCCCCCGCGTGTCCGCGGCACCCGGCCCTGCGGCGAAGTCCGGCAGCCGGGGCAGGGCGGTGTCGCCCGGCAGCGCTGCCGTCTCCGCAGCCGAGCAGGCGATCCGGGCCACCGGCGCCAGGGTCACCCAGGGCCGCATACTCGTCCTCGAGGCCCTGCAGGCGGCAGGTCGGGCGCTGACCCACCACGAGGTCGAGGCCGCGGTTGCCGGGCCGCTCGACCGGGTAACGGTCTACCGGGTGCTCGACTGGCTCACCCGCGAGCAGATCGCCCACAAGATTCCCGGCGACGACCGGGTCTGGCGGTTCACCATCGCGGGCCGCAGGCAGCCGCACCACCATGCGCATTTCCAGTGCACCGACTGCAGCCAGGTGATCTGCCTGGATGACATGCCGACGACGCTCCGGCCCCGGCTTCCGGCGGGCTACCGGTCGGTGGGCGTCGAGGTCACCGTGAAGGGGCAGTGCAAGGCGTGCGTGCGGCCGGCGGCCAGTCGCAGCCGGCGCTAGGCGCAGGCCAGGTGCGTTGCGCCTGCCTGCAGGCCTGCCGCAGGGTCTGTGCCCGTAGACCGGATGCCGGAAGCCCCACCCCCGGAACAACAGCATCGAGTCGACGACGAAGGGCATGCGATGACGAAGGCGAAGGCTTCAGGGCAGGCAAAGATCCCGGTCACCATCCTCACCGGCTTCCTCGGCAGCGGCAAGACGACGCTGCTCAACCGGATCCTGCGTGAACAGCACGGACACCGCATCGCGGTGATCGAGAACGAGTTCGGCGAGGTGGGTATCGACAACGAGATCCTGCTGCAGGATCCCGACGAGCAGATCGTCGAGATGAACAACGGCTGCATCTGCTGCACGGTGCGCGGCGACCTGATCCGCATCCTGGGCGAACTCGAGAAGAAGCATCGCAAGCTTGCGTTCGAGCGGGTGATCATCGAGACCACGGGTCTGGCCGACCCGGCGCCCGTGGCGCAGACCTTCTTCGTCGACGAGTCGATCAGCGAAGCCTACCTGCTCGACTCCATCATCACGGTGGTCGACGCAAAACACGCGCCGCAGCAACTCGACGCGCACCACGAGGCCCAGGAGCAGGTCGGGTTCGCCGACCGCATCCTGCTCTCCAAGACCGACCTGGTCTCCGAGTCCGAGGCGACGGCGCTGATCGAGCGCATCCGCCGGATGAATCCGCGCGCACCGGTGCAGCCGGTGCATTTCGGCGAGGCTGACATCCGCGATCTGCTCGACGTGCGCGGCTTCAACCTGAACTCCATCCTCAAGATCGAACCGGCCTTCCTCGAGGACGTGACGCATGAACACGACGACGAGATCGGCTCCTTCGCCTGGCGCGAAGACCGTCCGTTCGATCTGGCGAAGCTGGAGGATTTCCTCGACGGCGTGATCCGCTTCTATGGCGCGGACCTGCTGCGCTACAAGGGCGTGCTGAACATCGCCGGCGAGGACACGCGCATGGTGTTCCAGGGCGTGCACATGATGATGGGCGGTTCGCCGGGCCGGCGCTGGCTTGCGGGCGAGAAGCGCACCAGCACGATGGTATTCATCGGCCGCAACCTGCCGCGTGAACTGCTCGAGCAGGGCCTGGCGCTCTGCGTCGAGGGGGCGGCCGAGCCAGTTGCCCCCGGCACGGCCGCGCGCTGAGGGCCACCGGATGCCGCCCGCGATCATCGATGCGTCCGAGGCAGGACGCAAGCCGTCCTCCGACGGCAGGCTGCCGGTCACGGTGCTGTCCGGTTTCCTGGGTGCAGGCAAGACCACCCTGCTCAACCACGTCCTGAACAATCGTGAAGGGCGGCGCGTGGCGGTGATCGTCAACGACATGTCGGAAGTCAATATCGATGCCCAGCTGGTGCGTGATGGCGGTGCCCAGCTGTCGCGCGCCGACGAGAAGCTGGTCGAGATGAGCAATGGCTGCATCTGCTGCACGTTGCGCGAAGACCTGCTGGTCGAGATCGCGAAGCTCGCCGGTGAAGGT
>JBILGF010000060.1:0-10409 GCA_044351195.1 Burkholderiales bacterium | reverse complement strand
CATGGCACTGCCCCTGCTGTCGGGGTCTGGTCCGGTCGCGGCCCAGGCATTCCCGACCAAGCCGCTGCAGATCATCGCGCCGTTCTCGGCCGGAGGCGACGCCGACCTCGCCGCACGGGCCCTGGCCAACGTGCTGCCGCGCTACCTGAACGGGCAGCAGGTACTGGTCGTGAACCGCACCGGTGCCAGCGGCGCGATCGGCTCCGAGATGGTCGCCAGGGCCACGCCGGACGGCTACACGCTGCTGCTGGCCCGCGTCGGATCGCAGGCCGTGCTGCCGGCGCTGGCGTCGAAGCTGGGCTACCGGTGGAACGACTACACTTTCCTCGGGCTGCTCGAACTTAATCCATATGTGTGCATGGTGCGTGCCGACTCGCCCCACCGCACGCTGGACGACCTGGTCACCGCGATCCGGAAGAACCCGAAGAAGCTGACCTACAGCACGGCAGGCTTCGGCACCATCCACGAGATGGGACCGCAGATGATGTTCGACGTGTTCAAGCTGGGCAAGGATGCGGCGGTGCAGGTACCGTTCAAGGGTGGCGGCGATGCGGCCATCGCAATCCTGTCCGGCCAGGTCGATTTCGGCTGCGGTAACCTCGGCCCGGCCAATCCCCAGGTGCAGGCCGGCAAGCTGCGCGCGCTGATGGTCACGCTGCCCGAGCGGTACAAGGATCTGCCCGACGTGCCGGCCGCCCGCGAGATCGGCGCCCAGCAAATGGAGCGTATCGTCGGCTGGAGCGCCCTCTACGGCCCGCCGAACATGTCGAAGGAACAGGTGGCGTTCTGGGGCAAGGTGCTCACTCAGGTCGCCAAGGACGCCGACTGGATCCGCGCCACCGAGAAGATCGGCTCGGTGCCGCAGATCCGCTCGCCCTCCGACACCGCCACCTTCGTGCGCGAACAGTTCGAGACCTACGAGCGGATCGGCAAGACCTTCGGCATCGTGCTCAACCCCTAGCGCACCGTAATCCGGGTCAGAGACGAATTTCCGGGCGGAAATTCGTCTCTGACCCGGATTAGGGAAATTCGTCTCTGACCCGGATTGTTACGGGCTCAGCCGGCGACGATCAGCCAGTCGACGGCGACCGCGTTGTCGGCGGTGAGCATGATCGGGTTCAGGTCGAGTTCGGCCAGGCGGGGGCCGGCGGCGGCAGCCAGGCGTGACACGGCGCAGATGAGGTCGGTCAGTTTCGCGCGATCGACCGGCGGCTTGCCGCGCACGCCGTCGAGGATGGCCCGGCCGCGCAGGTCGTCGAGCATGCTGGCCGCCTGCGCCGGGGTGACCGGTGCGCGGCGGAAGGTGACATCCTTGATCACCTCGACCAGCACGCCGCCGATGCCGGCCATGACCACGGGACCGAACACCGGGTCCTGGCTCACGCCGAGCACGAACTCTGCATCGCCTGCGATCATCTTCTGCACGATGATGCCGTCGATGCGTGCCTCGGGCAGCTTGCGCTTCACGTTCGCGTGGATCGCTGTCCAGGCATCGCGCACCGCCGCCTCGTCGGCAAGGCCGAGCTTCACGCCACGCACTTCCGTCTTGTGCAGGATGTCGGGCGACTCGATCTTCAGTGCCACCGGATAGCCGAGCGCCTGCGCAGCCTCGACCGCCTGCTCGACGGTGGTGGCCAGGCGAACCGGTGCGGCCGCGATACCGGCCTCGGCAAGCAGCGCCGCGCCCTCGAGCGTGGTCAGCACCCGCTTCGCGCCGGACAGCCTGTCGAGCGTGGGCAACGCCGGCAGCAGGATCGACTCGCGCGCCGGTCGATCGGCGATCCAGCGCCGCCGCGCTTCGCTGAAATGCACCAGCCCGGCCAGCGCATCGACAGAGGGCTCGGCCATGCGGATCATCGGAATGCCGGCCGCGCGCAGTGCGAGCAGGGCCGGCTCCGGGATGCTCACCCAGCACACCACCAGCGGCTTGTCGTACTTCGCCTTGATCGCCTTGAAGATGTCGACGTTCATCTGCCACAGCTTCTCGGTGAGCGACAGCCACATGATCGCGACATGCACGTTCGGATCGTCCATCACGATCTCGATGCTCTTCTGGATCAGCGTCGGGTCGACCAGCCCCTGCGCGGTGACGTCGACCGGGTTGCCGATCGACCCGAACACCGGCACGACCTCTTTCAGCCGGGCCCGGGTCTCAGGCGTGAACTGCGCCATCTCGATGCCGAGTTCACCCGCGCGGTCGGCCATGATCACCCCCGCGCCACCGGACCGGGTGATCACCGCCATGCCGTTGCCCTGCGCGGGCTTGCAGCTGGACAGCACCTCGACCATGTCGAGCAGTTGCTCTTCGTTGCGCACCCGCAGCAGCCCGAACTGCCGGGCCACGCCGTCGAACACGGCATCGGCACCGGCCAGCGCGCCGGTGTGCGATGCCGCGGCGCGCGCCCCGGCGGCGGTACGGCCGACCTTGATCGCCACCAGCGGCTTGCCGTTGTCGATCGCGTAGCGCGCGGTGTCGATGAAGCGCTCGCCGTTGCGCAGCCCTTCGATGTAGCCCGAGCCGACGCGGATCGCCGGGTCTTCCAGCACCGCGCGCATCGCCTCCGACCACTCGACATCGACCTCGTTGCCGGTATTGATGAAATAGCCGAAGCTGAAATGCCGGCGCCGGGCGGTACTGTTGGTGGCGGTGCCCAGGGCACCCGACTGGGTGACGAAGGCCGCCGGCCCGGGCGGCGTCGGGCCGCTGGCGAACTGGCTGAAGGTCGCCATCACGTTGCGCGCAGCGTTGATGAAGCCCAGGCAGTTGGGCCCCAGCATGCGCATGCCGGTATCCTCGATCGCCTGCCGCACTTCCTGCTCGCGCTGCGCGCCTTCGGGGCCGGTCTCGGAGAAGCCCGAGCTGAACACCACCGCCGCGCGCACGCCGCGCGCCGACAGTTCGCGCAGCGTCTTCGCGACGATCGCAGCCGGCGTGGCGACGATCGCGAGGTCGATGCCATCGGGCAGCGACTGCACGTCGGGGTAGCAGGTCAGCTCGGCGATGCGGTCGTACTTCGGGTTCACCGGATAGATGCCGCCGGCGAACTGCTTGTCGACCAGCGCGCGCACCGTGCGCCCGTTCAGCTTCTCGGGGTCGCCCGAGGCGCCGAGCACGGCGATCGCGCGTGGATCGAACAGCGGCTGCAGGGACCTGCGCTGCGGCGGCGCGCCTGGCGGGATGGACGGTGGCTGGATACTGTCGGTCACGGCGGGCTCGATCACGGTTGCTGCAAGGGGGCGTTGACAATAGCGCAACGGCGGTAGGGGGGCAATTTGCCCGCGCCGCTGTGGCACCATGCGAAACACGAGGAGAATCACATGGAACCCTGCATGACAATCCACGCCGAAAGGCCTCGCACGACGATGCCGATGGCGTGCAAGACGCCGGGCCAACGTTCGAACATCGCGGCTGCCGCATCACGCGCATCGGCCTGCGGCATGGCCCTGTCAGCGATCGCCGGCGCAATGCTGCTCGCTGCACCCGCGCTTCAGGCGCAGTCCTTCCCGATCAAGTCGGTAAGGCTGGTCCACACCTTCCCGCCCGGCGGCCCGGTCGATTTCGTCACCCGCGGTGCGGCCGAGGAACTGTCGCGGCTGTGGGGCCAGCCGGTGATCGTCGATCCGCGCCCAGGCGGCGGCGGTTCGATTGGCAGCGAGATCGTGCGCATCTCCCCCCCGGACGGCTACACCCTGCTCACCGGCACCCACTCAGGCATGGTCGCCGCCCCACTGCTGATCCCTGCGGTGAAGTACCACCCGCTGAAGGACTTCACGCCAATCACCCAGATGGTGAACAGCCCGTTCTTTCTGGTCGCCCATGCGCAACTGCCGGCGAACAACCTGAAGGAACTGCTTGCACTGATGAAGGCGCAACCGGGCAAGCTCAACTATGGCTCGGTGGGCCAGGGCAGCTCGACCCACCTGGCATTCGAGATGTTCGCCTTCACCGCCGGCGTACAGGCGCTGCACGTGCCGTACAAGGGCACGGCGCCGATGATCGTCGACCTGCTGAGCGGCACGCTGCAGCTCACCATCACCAGCATACCGACGGTGTTGCCGCACGTGCGCAGCGGCAAGCTGAAGGCGATCGCGAACGGCTCGCTCAAGCGTTCGGTGGTCCTGCCCGACGTGCCAAGCTATGCGGAGGCCGGCCTGCCCGGCTTCGAGTCGGTCACCTGGTACGGACTGTTCGGCCCGGCGAAGCTGCCGTCCGCGCAGCTGAAGGACATCAGCGCCACGGCGATCAAGGCGCTGTCCAGCCCGACGCTGGTCGCGCGCTACACCGAAGGCGGGCTGGAGACCATTGCCAGCACGCCGGAGCAGTTCCGCAGGTTCGTCGGCGACGAGTACGAACGCTGGGCGAAGCTGGTGAAGCAGGCCGGCATCAGCGCGCAGTGAGCCCTGTGCAGTCACCGCATCCGGCCAGCTTCAGCCCGGCCACAGCCATGCCGCGCCGCGCACGCCCGACGAGTCGCCATGGCGGTTGCGCACGAGGCGGGTGTCGACGCGATCGGAAAACACATGCGCGCTCCACAGCGCCGGGATGCGCTCGTACAACCGGTCGATGTTCGACAGCCCACCGCCGAGCACGATCACATCCGGGTCGAGCAGGTTGATCACGCCCGCGAGCGCGCGCGCCGCCCGCTCGCAGTACCGCTCCAGCGTGGCAGCGCAGTCGGGGTCACCGCCGGCCGCACCAGCCGCGATCGCCGTCGCAGCGAGCGCCCGGCCGGTCGTGCGCCGGTGGTCGGCCACCAGCCCGGGGCCCGACAGCCAGGTCTCGATGCAGCCGCTGCGGCCACAGTAGCAGGACGGTCGCGGCGCATCGCGTCCGTCCATCAGCGGCAACGGGTTGTGGCCCCACTCGCCGGCAATCGCGTTGCGCCCCTCGATCACCCGGCCATCGATCACGATGCCCCCGCCGACCCCGGTGCCGAGGATCACGCCGAAAACCACCTTCGCGCCTTCGCCCGCGCCGTCGACCGCCTCGGACAGCGCGAAGCAGTTCGCGTCGTTGGCGAAGCGCAAGGGCCGGCCGAGCTTCGCTTCGAGGTCAGCAGCGAGGTCACGGCCGTTGAGGCAGGTCGAGTTGGAGTTCTTCAGCCGCCTGGTTGAACTGGAGAATGCGCCCGGCGTACCGATGCCGACGCTCGCGGCCACGCGTGCGGGGAGCATGTCCCGCGGCGCGCCTGCAACCTTGGAAACATCGGCTTCGATCGCCTCGACCAGCCCTGCGATCGCATCGAGCGTCGCCTCGTAGTCGCCTTGCGGCGTCGGCAGGCGCCGCCGCGCGAGTTGCCGCCCGCCGCCGTCGATCGCGATCGCCTCGATCTTGGTGCCGCCGAGGTCGACGCCGATGCGCATGCCAGGCTGCACGCGTCCGGCCCCGGCCCCGCCGGTCATGCGCAGGTCACTCGGCCTTGATGTTGGCCTGCTTGGCCAGGTCGACGAAGCGCTGCGCCTGCTGGGCGATGAACTTGTCGAACTCGCGCGCACCCATGGGGATGGGTTCCGCACCCAGGCCACGGAAGCGTTCGCGGATCTCCGGCAGGTTGAGCACGCGTACCACCTCGGCGTTCAGGCGGTCGACCACCGGCCGGGGCGTCGCAGCCGGGGCGAGCAGGCCGAACCAGGTGTCATAGCGGAAGCCGTTGACACCAGCCTCGGCGATGGTCGGCACGTCGGACATCTGTGGCTGGCGCTTGGCCACGGTAATGCCCAGTGCATTGACCTTGCCGGCCGAGGCCTGCGGGATCGCGTTGGGCATCGGTGTGATCGTGTAGTTGACCGTACCCGCGATCACCGCGTTGAGCGCCTCGGGAATGCCCTTGAACGGCACGTGCGTGGCCTGGATGCCCGCCATGCTGTTGAACAGTTCGGCAACGAAGTGGGTCGAGGACGCGATGCCGCCCGAGGAGAAGTTGAGCGAACCCGGCTTGGCCCTGGCCAGCGCGATCAGGTCCTTCACCGTCTTCGGCCCGCTCGCTGCGGTGACCAGCACCGAGGCGACGTTCACCGTGGTGCTGATGCCGGCGAAATCCTTCAGGATGTCGTAGGGCAGCTTGGTGGTGACCGCCGGCCCGATCGCATGCGAGGCCGAGACCGAAAGGATGGTGTAGCCGTCGGGGTTGCCGCGCGCGACCAGTTCGCCGGCGACGATGCCCCCGGCGCTGGGCCGATTGTCGATCACCACGGGCTGGCGGAGCCCCTCGGACATCTTCTCGCCCAGCACGCGCGCGGACACGTCGACCACGCTGCCGGCCGAGAACCCGACCATGATGCGCACCGGGCGCTGCGGGAATTCCTGGGCGGACAGGCTGGGTGCCATGAAGGCCAGGGCGAATGCGGCGGCGACCGGGGTCGCGGCGGAAAGTCTGTGGGTCATGGATGGTCCTGGAGGTGGAAGGGGAGCGCGCTTGAACGGTCAGCAATGATCAACTTACCGGACGCTTGAAGCAAGTATCGTGCAGGCCATGCGCTGCACGCGCGGCAGCGCTGATGCAGAATACCGCGATCGACGCACACGCCTGAAAGGCCGGGCCATGAAGGGTTACCACGACATCGGTGGCGAGGCTGCCGGCGAGATCCCGAAACACGAACACGACATGCTGCTGTGGGAGAAGCGGGTCGAAGCGATGCTCCTGCTGCTGTCGCAGAAAGGGGTCATGCGTGTCGACGAGAACCGGCGCGGGCTCGAGTCGGTCGGCGCCGAGGTCTACCACGGTGCGGGCTACGCGCAGCGCCGCATCCAGTCGATCAGCACCAACCTGATCGGCAAGGGACTGATCTCGATCGAGGAGCTGGCGGCCAAGGTCGCCGACATCGATCGGCGCACGGATATCCTGCCGTGAGCGCCGGACACCTCGAACCCGGCGACAGCGTCGCCGTCCTGGATGTCGACGTCCCGGGACATATCCGCACGCCGTTCTACGTGCGCGGCAAGCGTGGCGTGATCGAGCGCGAGGTCGGCCGCTTCCGCAACCCCGAAGAACTCGCCTACGGTCGCAGCGGCGAACCGAAGCGCATGCTCTACCGCGTGCGCTTCGCGCAGGCCGAGGTCTGGCCCGACTACGAAGGCCCCGATGTCGACACCATCGATGTCGACATCTATGAACACTGGCTGAGGAAGGTCTGACATGCATATCGGACACGATCACCCGCACGCCCATGGCGAAGCACACGCCGGGCCGGGGCACGAAGGCGGCGACCCGCACGCACCGCCGGGCGACCACGACGACACGCTCGACTACTACCGCAAGCTCGAGATCGCGGTGCGCGAACTGCTGATCGAGAAGAACGTGCTGTCGGCCGACGAGATCCGCCGTACGGTCGAGAGCTATGACAGCCGTACGCCCGAGGGCGGCGCCCGCGTGGTCGCGCGCGCCTGGGTCGACCCGGAGTTCAAGGCGCTGCTGCTGAAGGACGCGACTGCAGCCTGCGAATCGCTCGGCTTCGACATGAACGTGTTCGACGTCAAGCTCACCGTGGTCGAGAACACGCCTTCGGAACACAACGTGATCGTCTGCACGCTGTGCTCCTGCTACCCGCGCATGCTGCTCGGCATGCCACCGGCCTGGTACAAGAGCCGTGCCTACCGCTCGCGCCTGGTGCGCGAGCCGCGCGCGGTGCTGCGCGAGTTCGGTACCGTGCTGCCCGACGACGTATCGGTGCGGGTGCACGACTCCACCGCCGACCTGCGCTACATCGTGCTGCCGATGCGCCCGGAGGGCAGCGAACACCTGTCCGAGGCGCAGCTCGCGCAACTCGTGTCGCGCGACAGCATGGTCGGAGTCACGACGATTCCGCCGGTGGCGCCTTGAGGGGTCCTGCGCTCACCGGCGCGGTCGGCCTGTTCGACCGTACACGCGCCCTGCTCGACGGGCGCGCACCGGTGGACGGCTTCGAGGTCGAGTGGACCTCCGGTGAACTCGAGAGCCTGTTCTCGCGCGCCTTCGAGACCGCCGAGTTCGACATCACCGAGCTGTCGTTCTGCAACTACCTGATCGCCACCGCGCGCGGCGCGTCGCCCTATGTCGCGTTGCCGATCTTCCCCACCCGCTGCTTCCGGCACCACGCGATGTTCGTGCGCGGCGCGGCCGGCATCCGCACGCCGAAGGACATCGAGGGCCGGCGCGTCGGCACCCGCGAGTTCACCAACACGGTGTCGCTGGTGGTGCGTGGCATCTGGTCCGACTACTACGGCGTCGACCTGTCGAAGGTGCACTGGATGGTCGGCGACGTCGATCGCGCAGAACGCGATCGGATCATCGCCCCGACCCTGCGCAACGGCTGGTCGATCGAGACCGCTGGCGGCCGCCTGCTCGCCGACCTGGTCGCCGAAGGCGGCCTCGACGCCCTGTGCGCCTACACGCCGCCGCGCACCTTCGACGGCAGCACGGTCGCGCGCATGTTCCCCGACTACGCAGCCGAAGAGCAGCGCTACTGGCGCGACACCGCGCTGTTCCCGATCATGCACGTGATGGTGGTGCGCCGCAGCCTCCTCGAGGCGCACCCGTCGCTGGCGCCCGCGCTGATGGCAGCCTTCGCGAAGGCGCGCGACCTGGCTGTGGCCGAGCTCGAGATCGAGCAGGCACCGAAGGTGATGCTGCCGTGGACGCCGACGCATCTCGAGCAGACGCGTGCGGTGATGGGGCACGACTTCTGGCCCTATGGGGTGGCTGCGGGCGATGCCCCGGAGAACCGGCGCACGGTCCAGACGCAGATCGGCTGGGCGCATGCACAGGGCCTGATCGACCGTCCGGTCGCGCTCGACGAGTTCTTCGCGCCGGGCGCCCTCGACCTGCCGCGCTGCTGATGGCGCGAAGAAAGGCCGACCGATGACCGCAGGGGTGAAGATCCGCCCGATCGAGCAGCGCGACCAGCCGCAGTGGCAGGCCCTCTGGGCAGGCTACCTCGCGTTCTACGACGTCGCGCTCGACGCGGCGACCACGCATACGCTGTGGGCGCGCCTGTTCGATCCGGCATCGACGGTCCACGGGCGAGTCGCGGAGGACGGCGACGGCCGGGCGATCGGGATCTGCCACTACATCCTGCATGCCAACACCTGGGAGATCGCGCCCGTCTGCTCCCTCGAAGACCTGTACGTACAGCCCGAGGCGCGCGCGCGCGGCGTGGGCGCGGCACTGATCGAGCACCTGCGCGAGCGGATGCAGGTCGAGGGCTGGTCGCGGATCTACTGGATGACCCGTGAGGACAACTACCGGGCAAGGGGTCTGTACGACCGCTTCTCGAAGCGCGACGCGTTCGTGCGCTACGTGGTCAGGCGCACCGGCTGAGCCCCCCACCCGCCGCCGCCGTCATTTCGATGCCGGCGCGGGTGCTGCAAGCGGGATGGCGATCGCACGGGCGGCGGCTTCGAAACGCTCCGCCCGCGCGACGATCAGGTAGGCGGTCGCGTGCGCGCCGCCCGGGGCCGGCAGCGGACGATCGATCCGGAATGCCCGGCAGGGGTGCGCGATGCGCGCCATGAGGGCGTTGAACCCGCCCAGGACCGAATCGACGTCGAGCCGGCCACTGGCGTGGGAAACGGTGAACGCATGCCGCTGCCCGAGGCAACGGAACATCACCAGCAACCGGCCGCGCGTGAAGACCTGCATGACTTCGGTGAGCACGACCTCCGGACGGGTGGCCACCACGAGCGCCGCAAGCAACCGGTCGGCACGGGGCTCTTCCTCGCCCTCGACGGCGTCGACGCGGCACTCGACCAGCTGTCGGCCGAACATCGCCGCCCACAGTGTTGCCGGGTCTTCGATCGCCGCGAGCGGGTCGGTGATCGCCGCATCGAGCAGCGCGGTGCCGGCCGGCGTCATCGGCCGGAAGCCATGCCGGATCAGGAAAGCGCCGATCTGCGTGCCCGACAGGCCACGCTGCTGCCACACGACCGGTGAACGCCGCCATGGCTGCAGCGCCCACCTCGCCCGCGGCTCGGGGGCGCCTTCGCGGTCGACAGCCTCGTCCACCGGCTCGGCGCGCAAGTCGGCGCTGAACCTCTGCAGCATTCGGAGCACAGCCGGCGGGGTCACGTCATTCATGCATGGCATTGGAAGACCCGCGCATTCTACGTGCAACGGCGGCTGCAGGCACGGCCGCGCGAGGCATGAAAAAGCCCCGCCGAAGCGGGGCTTGTCTGCAACATTCCGGTCGGGCCCGCCTGCGCGGGCCGTTCCAGAGGCCGGGAGGCCGTATTACATGTCCATCCCGCCCATGCCGCCCATGCCGCCGTGGTTGTGGCCGGCGTGGCCGCCTGCGTCGTCCTTCGCCGCCTCGGCAACCATCGCGTCGGTGGTGAGGATCAGGCCGGCAACCGAGGCTGCGTTCTGCAGTGCGACACGTGCAACCTTGGTCGGGTCGAGCACGCCCATCTCGACCATGTCGCCGTACTGGCCGGT
>JBILGF010000059.1:0-10420 GCA_044351195.1 Burkholderiales bacterium | reverse complement strand
CCGGTAGTCGAGGCTTCGCGCCATCTCGGCGAGGTAGCGCGAGAGCTGGCCAGCCCCGATCACCAGCAGCCGCCACAGCGGCCCGTGCACGGTCTTGAGCGTCTGGCCGTCGAAGGTGAGGATCGAGTCGCTCGAACCGGGCGCGAGGCTCATGCGGCCGCTTTCCATGTCGAGCGCACGCACGGTGAGTTCGCGCCGGTCGCTGGCAGCGAGCAGCCGCTCGAGCGCCTCCAGCCCGTGGGCATCCTGCGCCGGATCGGGCACGGGCTCGATGACGATGGCCAGCCGTCCGCCGCAGGGCAGGCCGAACCGCTCGGCCTGCTCGCGGGTGACGCCATAGGTGAGCAGCCTGGGGCGGTCGGGCACGGCCTCGCCGGTCAGCTTCTCGATCATGTCGTCTTCGACGCAGCCGCCCGAGACCGAACCGGACACCATGCCGTCGCCGCGGATGGCGAGCATCGCGCCCACCGGCCGTGGCGCGGATCCCCAGGTCTCGACAACCGTAGCCAGCGTGACCCGGTGGCCATTCCTGCGCCAGGCGACCGCCGAGCGCAGCACTTCAAGATCGACGCTGTCCATCGCAACAGCCTCCTGCCGACAAAGCGCTAGTCTATCTGCTGCGGCAGTACCTGTCCGTGCCGGCGTGCAGCGGACGCACGCCGGCGCCGACGATCAGGCGCGGCGCCACAGCGTGCCGGCCGCGCCATCCTCCAGCACGACACCCACGGCGAGCAGTTCGGCGCGGATCGCGTCGGCCCTGGCGAAATCGCGTGCCTTCTTGGCTGCCGTGCGCTCGGCGATCTTCGCCTCGATCGATGCCGGATCGAGGCTGTCGATGCCAGGCTCGCCCGCCGACGCCTGCAGGAAGGCCAGCGGATCGCGCTGCAGCAGTCCGAGCGTGCCGGCCAGCGCGCGCAGCAGCGCAGCCGTGGCGGCATCGCGCGTGCGGTTCAGGTCCGCCGCCAGTTCGAACAGCAGGGCGATCGCCCCCGGGGTATTGAAGTCGTCGTCCATCGCAGCCTTGAAGCGGGCCGCACGCGGTTCCTGCCAGTCGATCCGGGCCGCGGGAGCATCGACCCCCTTCAGCGCGGTGTAGAGACGGGCCAGTGCCTGGCGCGCGTCGTCGAGGTGGCGGTCGGAGTAGTTCAGCGGACTGCGGTAGTGCGCGCGCGCAATGAAGAAGCGCACCACCTCGGCGTCGTAGCGCGCAAGCACCTCGCGCACGGTGAAGAAGTTGCCCAGGGACTTGGACATCTTCTCGTCATCCACGCGCACGAATCCGTTGTGCATCCAGTAGCGGACGAACGGCTTGCCGTTCGCCCCTTCGGACTGTGCGATCTCGTTTTCGTGGTGCGGAAACTGCAGGTCCTGGCCACCCCCGTGGATGTCGAAGGACTCGCCGAGCAGCGCCTCGGACATCGCGGAGCATTCGATATGCCAGCCCGGCCGACCCCGTCCCCAGGCCGACTCCCAGAACGGCTCGCCCTCCTTGCTGCGCTTCCAGAGCACGAAATCGAGCGGATCGCGCTTGCCCGAACTGACCTCGACCCGCTCGCCCGCGCGCAGGTCTTCGAGCGACTTTCCGGAGAGCTTGCCGTAGCCGGGAAAATCACGCACCGGGTAGTTCACGTCGCCGTCGCTCGCCACATAGGCAAGCCGGTTGCGCGCCAGGCGATCGATGATGTCCTGCATCTGCGGCACGTACTCGGTCGCACGCGGCTCATGGTCAGGCTTGATCACGCCCAGCGCCGCCGCATCGGCATCCATCGCATCGATGAAGCGCTGGGTCAGTGCGCCGATCGACTCACCATTGTCGGCTGCGCGCCGGATGATCTTGTCGTCGATGTCGGTGATGTTGCGCACGTAGGTCACCTGGTAGCCACTCGCGCGCAGCCAGCGGGTGACCAGGTCGAACACGACCATTACCCGGGCATGGCCAAGGTGGCAATAATCGTAGACGGTCATGCCGCACACATACATGCCGACCTTGCCGGGCACCCGTGGAATGAACGTCTGCTTGTCGCGCGCCAGCGTGTTGTAGATTCGGAGCATCGGGGTCCTGGAATGCGGTTGCGAGGATTACTTCCGGCGACCTTGCTGGTAGACTCACGGGCGTTACGGGACACGCAAACCCTTGTCCTGATTAATGTTTTCATCAGCCGGGCAGGAAAAATATAACATATGCAGCTGTTGCCAGCCGCTCTTGCAGGTGCGGGTAACCCCGCCGGGTACGGCGTGCGGCCGCCACGCCGCCCCCTGCAGGACGTCAAGCCCGGGCCGATCCGCGTGCGCATCGTGGCAGTCGCCTGCGCGCTGCTGCTGGGCATGGCCTGCGCCTCGGCACCGGTGCGTGCGGACGACCTCTCCATCGTGCAGGCACTGGTCCGGCAGGGCAACCTGACGCAGGCGACCGAGCGCCTCGATGCCTTTCTGGCCCGCCAGCCGAAGGACGCGCGCGGACGCTTCCTGCGCGGCCTGATCCTCACCGCACAGGAGCGTCCGGCTGACGCGATCCGCATATTCCTCGCGCTGACCGATGACTATCCGGAACTGCCCGAGCCCTACAACAACCTGGCGGTTCTGTACGCCGCACAGGGGCAGCTCGACCGCGCCCGGCAACTGCTCGAATCGGCGATCCGCGCGCATCCGAGCTATGCCACCGCGCACGAGAACCTCGGCGACGTCTATGCCAGGATGGCCTCCGACGCCTACCACCGTGCGCTGCAGTTCGATCCTTCCAGCGCGACCATGAAGACCAAGCTGACCCTGATCCGCGAGCTGTTGTCCGCCCGCCCGCCTGACCGCAGCAGCGTGCTCGCGACCACCACCCATGGCCTGCCCGCGGCGCTGGCCATCCCGAGCGCAGGCAGCGGGAACGTGCCGCATGCCGAGCGAGAGCAGGCCGGGCCGTGATCACGCGGGAGGGCCGGCGCGAGCAGGAACCTTCGCGCACTGGACTGCGCGACGCGCGCCTGTTGCTCGATCCGAACCGCGATAATCTCCGGGGTGTGCAACCCGGACGGGAACAGGCCGGAAGCGCCTGGTGCATCCTCGATGAAGGCAATGCGTGACACCGGCATGTCCGGCCAGTCACTCCTCGACACGTTACAGGGAGTCGATGTGCAAAGACTGATCCAGCAGTGGTTCCTGCAGTTCATCCCGCGGCTCCTGCTCGCGGTGGCGCTCGGTGCCGGTGTCGCCGGCGGTGCGTTCGCGCAGAAGAATCCGCGCGTCGAGTTCACCACCAACTACGGCCCGATCGTGGTCGAGCTCTACCCCGATCGCGCGCCCGAGACGGTGCGCAACTTCCTGCAGTACGTGAAGGAGGGTCACTACGAGGGGACGGTGTTCCATCGCGTGATCCGCGGCTTCATGGCGCAGGGCGGCGGCTTCACCGCAGACTTCAAGGAGAAGCCTGTGCGCGAGCCGATCAAGAACGAAGCCGAGATGACCTTCAAGGCCGGCCTGCGGCACGAGATCGGAACGCTCGCGATGGCACGCACCCGCGATCCGCACAGCGCGACCGCGCAGTTCTTCATCAACGTCGCACGCAACGATTTCCTCGATTTCCGCGAGCGCACGGTGATCGGCTTCGGTTATGTCGTGTTCGGGCGCGTGATCAAGGGTCTCGACACCGTCGACCGGATGCTGCAGGTACCGACCGGCCCCGGTGGTCCGTTCAAGACCGACGTGCCGGCCAAGCTGCCGGTGATCGAAAAGGCGGTGATCCTGGGCGGCCGCTGAACACCTGCCCCGACGCCTGCCCCGACGCCTGCCCTTGAATCCACAACCCTCCAGAGGAGCAAACCCACGATGATCAGACTGCATACCACCGCCGGCATCATCGGCATCGAACTCGACGCCGGCAAGGCCCCGCTGACGGCCGCGAACTTCATCGAGTACGTGAACGCCGGACACTACGACAACACGATCTTCCACCGCGTGATCGACGGATTCATGATCCAGGGCGGCGGCTTCGAACCCGGCATGAAACAGAAGAAGACCCGCGACCCGGTGACCAACGAGGCCGACAACGGCCTGAAGAACGACAAGTACACGGTGGCGATGGCGCGCACCTCTGAGCCGCATTCGGCCTCGGCACAGTTCTTCATCAACGTAGCCGACAATGAATTCCTGAATTTCACCTCCCCGACGCCGCGCGGCTGGGGGTACTGCGTGTTCGGCAAGGTGGTCGAGGGGCGCGAGGTCGTCGACCAGCTGCGCAGCGTGCCCACCACCTCGCGTGCCGGACACCAGGACGTACCGGCCGAGGACGTGTTGATCACCCGGGCGGAAGTGGTCGAGGGCTGAGCGCCCCGGCCCATCGGGATTCCGGGTCGGACATGGCGGCGGGACCGACGCTGCTGGTCTCCGACCTTCACCTTTCGGTCGACCGTCCCGGAACGACCGCTGCCTTCCTTGCGCTGCTCGCCGGTCCTGCACGCGGCGCGCAGGCGCTCTATATCCTGGGCGACCTGTTCGACTACTGGGTCGGCGACGAGGACATCGAAGATCCCCATGTGCGTCCGGTCGTGGACGCGCTCGCGGCGGTTGCCGCTGGCGGGACGGTCGTATCACTCATGCATGGCAATCGCGATTTCCTGATCGGCGCAGGATTCGCCGCCGCCACCGGCGTCCGTCTGCTGCCCGATCCGCTGCTGCTGGAACTCGATGGTGTCGCCACGCTGCTGATGCATGGCGACACGCTCTGCCTCGAGGATGCCGGCTACAACCGCTTTCGCACGGTCGTGCGCGATCCGGCCTGGCAGCGCGCGTTCCTTGCGCGGCCGCTGGCCGAGCGCAGGGCGGAAGCGGCGCGCCTGCGCGCGATCAGCGAACAGGAGAAGCGATCGAAGCCTGCCGAGATCATGGACGTGACGCCCACCGAGGTGCTGCGCATGCTGCGCGCGCACGGCTATCCGCGGCTGGTACACGGACACACTCATCGGCCGGCAAGACATGTCCATGCGGTCGATGGTCGGGCCTGCGAACGCTGGGTACTGCCCGACTGGCATCAGGTGGCCACGGGCCTGCGCTCCGAGGGCGGGGTGATGCGCCGTTTCTGATCGCGGCGCGTTCAGCCCTCCAGCCCCCTCTCCAGGTCCGCCTTCAGGTCGATCACCGATTCGAGGCCGACCGCGATCCGGATCAGCCCCTCGGTCACCCCGGCGGCGTCACGCGTGGCCTGGGGTATGCGCCCGTGGGTGGTGGTCGCCGGATGGGTGATGGTGGTCTTGGTATCGCCGAGGTTGCCGGTGATCGACATCAGCTTCGTGGAATCGATCACGCGCCACGCGGCCTCGCGCCCGCCCTTCACCTCGAACGACACCACGCCGCCGCCGCTCTTCTGCTGGCGCATCGCCAGCGCATGCTGCGGGTGCGAGGGCAGGCCCGGATAGCGCACGCGCGCCACCTTCGGGTGTTTCTCGAGCCAGGTCGCCAGCTCGAGCGCACGCGCGCTGTGCGCCTCCATCCGGATACCGAGCGTCTCCATGCCCTTCAGGCACACCCAGGCGTTGAACGGGCTCATCGACGGCCCGGCGTTGCGCATGAACTGCTGCATCGGGCCGTGTATCAGGCTCTTGCTGCCGAGCACCGCGCCGCCGAGCACCCGTCCCTGGCCGTCGAGATACTTGGTCGCCGAATGGATGATGATATCGGCACCCATCTCCAGCGGGCGCTGCAGCGCCGGCGAGCAGAAGCAGTTGTCGACGATCAGTACCACGCCGGCACGATGGGCGATCGTCGCCAGCGCGCCGATGTCGGACACCTCGGTCAACGGATTGGACGGTGTCTCGACGAAGAACATCTTCGTGCTGGATCGAAGCGCAGCTTCCCAGGCCGACGGATCGGTCGGCGGGACAAAGGTCACGTCGAGCCCGAACTTCTCGAAGAAATTGGTGAACAGCTGGACGGTGGATCCGAACACGCCCTGCGAGATCACCACGTGATCGCCAGCCTTGAACAGCGCCATGGTGATCGCCAGGATGGCCGACATGCCCGACGCGGTCGCCACGCAGCACTCTGCGCCTTCGAGCGCGGCCAGGCGCTCCTCGAACGCAGTCACCGTCGGGTTGGTGAAGCGCGAGTAGACATTGCGCCCCTCGATGCCCTTCTGGAACGCGTCGGCCGCCTGCTGCGCGTTGTCGAACACGAAGCTGGACGTGAGGTACATCGCCTCGCTGTGCTCGCCGAACTGGCTGCGATGGATGCCGGTGCGCACGGCGAGCGTATCGAGCTGGTACTTGTCCATGAATCGTTCTCCAGAAACGAAAAGACCCGCTCAGCTTCGGGCTGACGGGTCGCGCTGGCGGGTACGCAACGTACCGGAGGCTATCGCAGGCCTTAGCTGGATTTGTATGGCGCCCGCAAGTTGCCCGGCGCGAAGGATGCGCGGGCCGTCAAATCGGCGCAGCATTAATTCTGCGACCCGCGCACGCCCGCTGTCAAACGGCGGCAACAGCGTCGACCCGGTACGGTTGTCCCGGCTTGCAGCGCGGCATGGATGAACAAGCGCCGGGCGCGCAGGCGGGGTCGCATCGCGGTACGCTTCGGCCTCCGATCTCATTGCATGCAGGAATCCACGATGTCCCCGAGCCTGCCACCGACCCAGGGCGCGTCGCATGCACGCGCGTCGACCCCCAGACCAGGCCTCCGGATGGCCACGCTGCTCTGGCTTGCGGCCACCGGCGCGGCAACCGGGGCATTCGCCCAGCCCCAGGCGAACCCGTCCCCGGCGACGCAGGCCGGACAGACCTTCCCGGCCGGCCCGATGCGCATCGTCGTGCCGTTCGCCCCCGGCGGGTCCACCGACGTGATGGCACGCCTGCTTGCCCAGCGTCTGTCCGAGCGCATCATGCAGCCGGTGCTGGTCGAGAACCGCGCCGGCGCCAACGGCACGATCGGCGCGGCCCATGTCGCGAAATCCCCGGGCGATGGCCGCACGCTTCTGCTGGTGCAGGCCGGCTATGCATCCAATCCCGGCCTGTTCAGGAACCTGCCCTACGACCAGTCGCGCGACCTGCTGCCGGTGACCAACCTCGCATCGGGCCCCCTGGTTCTGGTGGTGCATCCCTCCTTGCCGGTACGCTCGGTGAAGGAACTGATCGCGCTCGCCCGGGCAAGGCCGGGCGCACTCAACGTGGGCGTGCCGGGCACCGGTTCGCTGAACCATCTGGCGGCCGAGCTGTTCAGCCTGAACACCGGGATCCGCACCACCAGCGTGCCCTACAAGGGAACCGGCGGGGCGCTGGCCGACGTGCTCGCCGGCAATGTCGAGATGTACTACATGAACCTCGTACTCAGCCAGCCCTACGTCAAGAGCGGCAGGCTGCGTGCGATCGGCGTCACCAGCGCGAAGCGTTCGCCCATCGCCGCCGATATCCCGGCAATCGCGGAAGCCGGCGTGCGCGACTTCGATCTCACGACCTGGTTCGGGCTGCTGGTGCCAGGCACGACGCCGCGCGAAGTGGTCGGGCGCGTGCACCACGAAGTGCTTCAGGTTCTGGCGCTGCCCGAAGTGCGCGAACGGCTGGCCGCAGACGGACTCACCGTAGTCGCAGACACGCCGGAACAGTTCGCCGCCTTCGTCGCAGCCGAAACCGCCCGGGCTGCGCGCATCATCAAGGCTGCGGGGATCAGCGTCGGCCAGTAGCTATCGACTGGCAGGCCGGCAACCGGGCAGACCGACGATCAGGCCATCGATCGTTCGGGCAGGATGGTCGAAAGCACGCGCAGGTAGTTGCCACCCAGGATGGCGGCGATGTCGTCCTCGGCATGGCCATGCTGCCGCAGGCCATCGACCAGGTTGGGCAGGTCCTCGATCTCCTCGAAGCCCTGCACCACCGGCGGCTCGGCCGTCGGGCTGTGTCCGTCGCGGATGCTGCGCGGCCCGTCGTACTTGACGAAATCCATGCCCAGCGCCATGTGCTTCACGCCGACCAGGCCGACGATGTAGTCGATGTGCTGCAGCATCTGCTCGATCGACGACTGCCTGCCTGCGACCGTGAACGGCAGTGCCAGTATTCCGATCACCCCGCCCTGCGCCGCGATCGCACGGATCTGGTCGTCGTCGAGGTTGCGTACATGGTCGTACACGCCGCAGGCATTCGCATGGCTGACGATCAGCGGCGCCGTGGCGACTTCCAGCGACTGGTAGAAGCCGGCCTTCGCCATGTGGGACAGATCGACCACCATGCCCAGCCGGTTCATCTCGCGGATCACCTCGACGCCGAAGCGGGTCAACCCGCCGCCGGTCCGGTTCTCCCAGACGCCGTCGCCGAGTTCGTTGCGCAGGTTCCAGGTCGGTTGCATCGAGCGCACGCCCAGCCGATAGAGGTTGCGCAGTTGCGCGATGCCGCCCTGCAACGGCTTGCCACCTTCGAGGTGCAGGATGAACTTCACGTGGTCGCGCAACCGGGCAACCGGCAGGTCGGCGCGTGTCTTCACCATGGAAAAGCGGCTGCCGGGCGCGGACATCTCCTGCAGGAACTGATCGATGTTGTCGAGCGTGGTCTCGAGGAAGCGCCCGGTGTTCTGCGAATGCGCCCAGGAGTCGCCGCCGATCGCATAGACGGACAGGTCGATGCGGTCGCGGATCAGCCGGGGCACGATGGCATCGCCGAGCGGAGACGTCTCGCCATTGAGCGTCCGGTGCACCTGCTCGTAGACGTCGCGGTGGCCCTCGATGACCAGATGCCGCTGCAGGATGCGAGACGCTTCGGTGTCGGTCATGCCTTGCCGCCGCGCCGCTACTCGGCCGATTCGAGGTTCAGGTCGAGCTGGGTGCTGGACTCGCGCGAACGCTGCCGGTCGATATCCTCGCGGTTGGCCTCCAGGCAGCTCAGGTACTCGGCCGTGACATCGCCGGTGATGTACTTGCCGTCGAAGCAGGATGTCTCGAAACGTGCGATCGCCGGATTGGTGGCGCGTACGTCCTCGATCAGGTCTTCGAGGTCCTGGTAGATCAGGCGATCGCAGCCGATCTCGCGTGCGATCTCCTCGATCGAACGCGAGGATGCGATCAGTTCGCTGCGCGTCGGCATGTCGATGCCATACACGTTCGGGAAGCGAACCGGCGGCGCAGCCGAGGCGAAATGCACCTTGCGCGCACCGGCCTCGCGCGCCATCTGCACGATCTCCTGGCTGGTGGTGCCGCGCACGATGGAGTCGTCGACGATCAGCACGTTCTTGCCCTTGAACTCCGCGCCCAGCGCGTTGAGTTTCTGGCGCACCGATTTCCTGCGCACCGCCTGCCCGGGCATGATGAAGGTACGGCCGATATAACGATTCTTGATGAACCCTTCGCGGTACGAAAGGTTGAGGTGCTTGGCCAGTTGCATCGCAGCCGGGCGAGATGAATCGGGGATCGGCATCACCACATCGACGTCCAGCCCGGGATGCTCGCGCGCGATCTTCCGGGCGAGGCTCTCGCCCATGCGCAACCGTGTGTCATAGACCGAGATGCCATCGATCACCGAATCGGGCCGCGCCAGGTAGACGAACTCGAAGATGCAGGGTGCCAGTTCGGTACGATCGGCGCACTGGCGGCTGCGGAAAACGCCCTGCTCGTCGATGAAAACCGCCTCGCCCGGGGCGACGTCGCGCATCGGCGTGAAGCCCAGCGCATCGAGCGCGACCGTCTCGGAAGACACCATGAACTCGGTGCCGGCTTGCGTCTCTCGACTGCCGATCACCAGCGGCCTGATGCCGAACGGGTCGCGAAACGCGAGCAAGCCGTAGCCGGCGATCATGGCGACCACTGCATACGCGCCACGCACCCGCTTGTGAACCCCCTCGACCGCCTTGAAGATCGTGCTGGCGTCGAGGTGGAGGCCGGCTGCATTGCGCGCGAGCTCGTGTGCGAGCACGTTGAGCAGTACTTCGGAATCGGAATCGGTATTGACGTGGCGCAGGTCGTCACGGAACAGCTCCCGCCGCAGCGCCTCCGAGTTGGTCAGGTTGCCGTTGTGGCCGAGCACGATACCGAACGGGGAATTCACGTAGAACGGCTGTGCCTCGGCCGAAGACCATGCCGAACCCGCAGTCGGATATCGCACATGGGCAATGCCGACATTGCCGGACAGGGATCGCATGTTGCGCGTGCGGAAGACGTCGCGCACCAGCCCCGGGCCCTTGTGCATGTGGAAGGTGTTGCCTTCGCTGGTGACCAGGCCAGCCGCGTCCTGGCCGCGGTGCTGGAGCAACAGCATGCCGTCGTACAACTCCTGGTTGACGGGAGTCCTTGCCACCATTCCGACGATGCCACACACGAGGCTTTCTCCCTTCGGCTCGATACCGTCCCTGCCGGGGCGAAGGCGCAGGATACCGAGGTCTGCGCAGCCCCGGCCGGTCTGCCCTGGCCTTAGCGACGCCGAGTATAGACCACCTGTTGCGGCGCGTCGTAGCGTATCTTGCGCGC
>JBILGF010000423.1:0-3121 GCA_044351195.1 Burkholderiales bacterium | reverse complement strand
CACAGACCAGCGCGGCGGCGGCGAGGAAGTCCCGGTCTGCCGCGCGGTAACCCATCGTGTTTGCCATGCTCAGAATCCCATCAGCGTGCGCCACTGCTGCCAGAAGCCGCGCACCGCCGCCTCCGACACCCGGCTTTGCCGTTCGGTGCCGACGCCATGGCCACCCATCTCGACGATCGCGCCATGGCCCTGGTCGCCGCGGGTGGTGCGCTGCACCGCGTTGCCGATGAAGCCATCCTCGAGCGAAACCAGCCCTGCCGGCCCGACGAGGTTGCTCTGCATCAGCCGCATGCGCAACTGTTCCGGCGTGTCGTCCTCGTAGGCGAAAACCCACCATTGCAGGTCGCAGCGGTCCAGGCCCCTGGGCACCAGCAGGCGCACTGCGAGCGTGTTCTGGATCTGCTGCAGGAATACGTTCGGGAACAGCGTCTGGATCATGTGGGTGATCCCGTCATCGAACTCGGGCCAGGTCTTGAGAAGCCGCCGGTCCTCGATCGCGAGGTCGCGCATCGAGCGCAGGCCGCCCGACGCGTAGTCGGTGCCCTCGGCGTCGTCGGTGGCCATCTTCGACCAGCTCAGGTGCGAGCCGCCGGCCTCGTTCACCTCGACCGCGCCGTCCATCGACAGCCGGTTCAGGCCGAAGGTGGCGAAGAAGGTATGCAGCAGGCTCGCGTGGTAGGAGTCGCGGACGTTCTCGGCGTAAAGCTTCCAGTTGTTGGGCAGCACCTGCGTGTAGCCGCCAATGAGCCGGATCGGCTTGTGGAAGAAGCGCTCCAGGCTCCAGACCATGCGTGGGCCGAACCAGTCGCGCACCGGGGGCAGCCTGTTTGAGAAGGTGGCAAACACCAGGTTGCGGATGGTGTCGACGCGTAGCTCGCGCAGCCCGTGCTTCGTGATGTCGAACTCGGGGGGCATCCCGCCCTGTCCGCGTACGCCGCGCTTGAACGCGATGCTCTGCAGCTTGCCGTCGAGGCTGTACACCCAGTTGTGGTACATGCAGGTGAAGTTCTCCGCCTTGCCGTGCTGCTCGAGGCAGAGCATCGAGCCACGGTGCGCGCAGCGGTTCACGAACACCCGTATGCGGTCGGCCACCGGGTCACGCACCACGATCACCGGTGTTTCGCCGATCCAGTTGGTGCGGTACTGGCCGGGTTCGGCGACCTCGAGGTCGAGGCAGACCAGGTTCCAGGTCTCTCCCTGGAACAGCCGTTTCTGCTCGGCGGCGGCGATCTGCGGGTCGTTGTAGACCCGGAACGGCACTCGGGCGAGGCCCTCTTCGGGCCATCGGAACAGGCCGTCGGTCTCGATCGGCGATGAAGTGTTCATCCAGACTGCCTCCGCAAGGTTCGTCCACGGCATCGTACATGGAATGTCCCGTGCTGTGATCACAGTCCGCCGGTTCCAGCCCGCCGTCGTGTATGCTCTTTTCCGTTCGCAGGGCGATGACCGGAGAATGCGATGGGCGAATGGATCGACGTGTGCGCGCAGGGCGACGTACCCGAAGACGGCACCGTTCTGGTGCGGGTGCAGGGTGAGCCGGTCTGCCTCTACAACCTCGACGGCGCGGTCTTCGCCACACACGACCGCTGTACACATGCATCGGCCAGCCTGGCCGATGGCTTCATCACCGAGGGCCGGATCGAATGCCCGATCCACAGCGGGCTGTTCGACATCCGAACCGGGCGCGCGCTCACCGCGCCCTGCACCATCGACCTCAGGGTATACCCGGTGCGCGTGGTCGATTCGCGCGTCCAGGTGCAGGCATGATCGTGGCCGCGGTGCTGCATGGTGCGGAGCGCGTCACGGGGCGCACCATCGCGGTGCGGTCGCGCCGGGAAAGGGTATGACGATGCATGTTGCCGTGATCGGCGCAGGCGCCGGTGGAGCCGCGGCCGTGGTCGAGGCGATGCTTGCCGGGCACCTGGTGAACCTCTGGAATCGATCGGAAGCCACGCTTGCGCCGTTCATCGCGCGCGGGGGTGTCGAGTACGAAGGCGTGCTTGGCGAAGGATTCGTGGCACCCGCGCTGATGACGTCAGACATGGCCCGTGTGATCGACGGCGCGGACGTTGCACTGGTCTGCCTGCCGACGCTCTCCCACGCGGCGGTGGCGCGCGACCTTGCGAGGGCGGGTGCACACCAGTTGCCGGTGGTGCTCAACCCCGGCCACACCGGTGGCGCGCTCGAGTTCGCGCATGCCTATGCTGAAGCCAGCGGCGGGCCCGTGCCGCCGGTGGCCGAGTTCCACACGCTGTCGTACATCGCGCGCAAGTACAAGCCGGCGCGGGTCACCGTGACCGGCCGCGCGAAGTTCCTGCGCCTGGGGGTGCTGCCTGGGGGCGAACCAGCCGCAGCGGCAGCCAGCGCGCTCTACCCGGTGGCGCAGCGCGTTGGCGACGTCCTCAATTCAAGCCTGTGCAACCTGAACATGGTCTTGCACGCGCCCGGCGCCGTATTGGGAGCAGCCTGGGTCGAGGCGACCGGCGGCGACTTCACCTTCTACGTCCAGGGGATGACGCCAGGCGTGATCCGGGTGATGCGCGAACTCGACGCCGAGCGCATCGCGGTGGCGGCGGCGTACGGACACGCGCTGCCCGGGGTGGCCGCCGAGATGCAGCGCTACGGGACGGTCGAGCCGTGGGTGGCTGACACCGATGACCTGCTCAATGCGATTGCCAGCGGCGAGGCCAACCGGCGTATCAAGGCACCGGATTCGCTCGAGCACCGTTACTACCGCGAGGACTTCGGCCATGGGCTACTGCCTTTCCTCGAGATCGCGCGCGTCGCGGGCGTGTCGACCCCGGTCGCCGATGCGCTGTACCGGCTGGGCGGTACGCTCACTGGCACGGATTTCGCAGACCGTGGGCGTACTGCAGGCGCGATGGGTATCGATGGCATGGACCGTGACGCGCTGCTGCGGCGGGTTCGCGGGTGACTCTTTTCGCTTTCCCATCCGGCGCCTGGAACCCGCATCGGCGGCATGCAGGGCACGGGGCGGTTCACGACCACAGGTGATACCTTGAACGTTCGCGTCGGCATCAGCTTCGACGGATTCTCCAGTTTCAGCGAATCGCTCGACACCGCGCGCGAGGCCGAGGTAGCCGGCGCTGCCAGCTTCTGG
>JBILGF010000422.1:0-3140 GCA_044351195.1 Burkholderiales bacterium | reverse complement strand
GACCTCGTCGTCTTCCTCGCGCGCCATCAGGGCCGGCGCAGGGTGTCCGAGATCCTGCGCATCGACGGCTTCGATACCCGGCAGCGCCGCTACCGCACTACTGTCCTGTTCAACGGGGAGGCTGGCGATGCATCGTCTGCGCACACGCTGGCGGCCTGAGCCCACCGTGCTGATCGGCATCGCCCTCCTGGGCACGGCCGCGGTCCTGCTGCTGGCCCCGGCTGCGGTACATGCGCAGGGCGCGGCGCCCTGGGAGGCGCCGATCTGCATGGTGGCACGCAGCCTGTCGGGACCGGTGGCGAAGGCGGTGGCGGTAATCGCGATCGTGATCACCGGGCTGATGATCGCGTTCGGCGAGCTTGGCGGCATGTTCAAGAGCCTGCTCGGGCTGGTGTTCGGAATCTCGTTCGCCTTGCTCGCAGACCAGTGGCTCGGGCTGATTCGCGCCGGCGCCTCCACCGCCTGCTTCGGCAGCTGAGCACGGCGCAGCCATGACCGTAATCCCGTTGCCCGCCGGCATCGCGCGCCGCTGTACGCCCGTCCACCGGTCGCTGCTCGAGAGGAAGACCCTCGCCGGGGTCGAGGACCGGCTCGCCATCCTCAATGCCACGCTGGCGGCGGCCGTCACGATGGGCACCGGGCTCTGGTACTGGCTGTTCGTCGCGCTCGCGATCCACATGGGGGCGGCGCGACTCACCCGTCATGATCCTTGGCTGCGCGAGGTCTACACCGGCTTCGTGCGCCAGGCCGATACCTACGATCCATGGCCGCGCATCGCCATGCGGCGCGGACGTCGGCCCGATGGCTTCGGCCGGGACCTCCTGTGCTGAACCTGCGCCGGATACTGCAGGCGCATCGCCGGGGCTCGCGCGGCTTCGCCGAACTGGTGCCGTGGATGATCCAGCTCACGCCGGCGCTGGTGCTCAACAAGGATGGCTCGCTGCTGGCGATGTTCGACCTGTCGGGCATCGACGCCGAGGGCATGGCTGCCGAAGCGGTCGACCGGCAGGCGATGTTGCTCGAGCGCGCGCTGCGCGAGTTCGACGAGCGGCTGGCGATCTGGTGGACGGTGGATCGCCGGCGCGCGCCGGTCGAGCCGGCATCGGAGTTCGACCACCCGGTCTCCGCACATCTCGACCGGCTGTGGAGCGATACCTTCCGGCGCGAGCCGCATTTCGTGAATCGCCACACGGTAGCGCTGACATGGACCCCCGACAGGTCAGTGCCCGGGGCATGGTCGCTGTCGAGGCGCGATGCGTTCGCGCGCCACGCCGCGAGCCTGCAGCTCGATTGCGCGCGCTTCGAGGATATCCTGCTGGCCTTCGTCGAGACCGGCGCCGACCTCGGGCTGGACCGTCTGCAGGGCAAGCGGCTGCTCGCGGCGCTCCACGACCGGGTGTCGCCGGCATCCGAGGGGCAGTCGATCATCGACGCGGGGCAGGGCGCCTTCCTCGATGCCTGGCTTCCGGACAACGAGCTGTCGGTGCGCGATGACCGCCTCCTGTTCAGGCATGTCGACACTGTCGAAGTCGCGGCCCTGTCGGTGAAGGCCTGGCCGGACACCACCTGGCCCGGCGCACTCGATGGCCTGCTCGGCGTCCCCGGCGAACTGTCGCTGGTCGTCGCTTTCCGCTTCGAGCATCCCGCTCGTGCAGCCCGCCGCATCCGCGATGTCCAGCGCCATCAGCGCAACCTGCAGAAGACTTTCGCCGGCTACCTGAAGGAAGCCATGGCCCGCGAGCCGACGGCACTGATCGACGAAGGCCGCCTGCGACTGGCCGAGGATGCGTCCGAGGCGCTCGCGCACCTGACCTCGGGCAGAGGGTCGTTCGGGCACTGTTCCGTGGTCGTCCTGGTACGCGGCACCGACCCCGCCGCGCTCGACGAGACGCTGCGCGAAGCCTCGGGGCGCCTGCGGCGGCTCGGCTATCCCGTGTTGCGCGAGCGGATGAACCTGCTCGGCGCGTTCAGCGTGTCGATCCCCGGGCAGTGGGCGATGTCGCCGCGCTGGTTCTTCGTGTCGCAGGCCAACCTGTCCGACATTGCGCCGATCCGCGCCTGTCCTGCAGGGAGCCCGTTCAATGCACACCTGAGCCGGCAGTCCGGGCGCATCGTGCGCGCGCTGGTGCGCCTGCCGACCGAAGCGCGTACCCCGTTCCACTTCGATCTGCATGTCGGCGATGTCGGACATGCCCTCGTGCTGGGTCCCAGCGGTGCCGGCAAGTCGGTTCTGATGAACTTCCTGCTCGCGCAGGGCCGCCGATACCCGGGATCCAAGGTCTTCATCTTCGACAAGGACTACTCGTGCCGCATCCCGACCCTGCTCCAGGGCGGCACGCACGTGGACGCCGGGCCGGGCCAGGCCCTGTTGCGCATCAATCCCCTCGAACGGCTGGCCGATCCGGGCCAGCGTGAGTGGCTGGCGCGCTGGCTCGAACTGCTGCTCACTGCGCGCGGGCATGTCATGCGCTCCGACGACGACCGTGCGCTTCGTGATGCCATCGACCTGCTTGGCGCCCAGCCCCCGGCTGCCTGGCGTCTGCGCTCGCTGGTGCCCCTGCTTCCCGGACGTCTGGCCGGGGAGTTGGATGCATGGGTCGGCGACGGCATGCTTGCGCGCTACTTCGATCACGACACCGACGCCTGGCCAGCGCATGCCGCAGCACGTCACGCCGCGCGCGCGGGTGCTCCCGGCATGCCTACCGGTGGCCGCGTGCCTGCGGCCGACTTCGTCTGCATCGAGATCGGCCGGCTGTTTGCAAACCCGCGCGTGGCCGGCGCCTTCCTCGACCATGCCTTCCGCAGGGTCGAGCAGGCGCTCGACGGTTCGCCCGCCCTGATCTACGTCGAGGAAGCCTGGTTCATGCTGGCCGAACCGATGTTCAGCCAGCGGCTGAACGACTGGCTGCGCACGATGCGCAAGCGCAATGCAGCGGTGGTGCTCGCCACCCAGTCGCTGGAGGAAATCGACGCGAGTCCGATCTTCGCGAGCGTGGTCGACAACATCCCGACGCGGATCTACCTAGCGAACCCGAATGCGGCTGCGCATGCGAGGCTCTACCTCGAGCGCTTCGGGCTCAACGAGGCCCAGCTGGCGCGCATCCGCCAGGCATGCCCCAAGCGCGACTACTACATCACCC
>JBILGF010000418.1:0-3168 GCA_044351195.1 Burkholderiales bacterium | reverse complement strand
CAAGTACTGGTTCTCGATTACCGACGAAGAGCAGTACTCGCGCTTCCTCGGCCGCATCCACGACCCGCTCAAGCAGTGGAAGCTGAGCCCGATGGACCTCGAGTCGCGCCGCCGCTGGGAGGACTACACCAGGGCGAAGGAGATCATGCTCGAGCGCACCCACATCCCCGAGTCGCCCTGGTGGGTGGTGCAGGCAGTGGACAAGAAGAAGGCGCGGTTGAACTGCATCACCCACCTGCTCGCGCAGATGCCCTACCGTGAGGTCGAGCACGACCCGATCGTGCTGCCCGAGCGGGTGCGGCACGAGGACTACAGTCGGCAGCCGGTCCCGGATGCGATGGTCGTGCCGGAGGTGTACTGATCCGCTGCGGTCGCCGCTGCCCGTACAACAGCCGCGCAGTCGCATCTGCCAACCTCGACTTCCTGCCCATCACGGGTCGTGACGCGACGGATCGGGCGGCAAGCCAGCATGAAGCGCATGGTCATCGGCATCACCGGCGCATCCGGAATCATTGACGGCATGCGGACGCTTGAGAGCCTGGTCGAGGCCTGCATCGCCGACGTTCATCCCGGGACCCCGTGGACACGAAACGGCTGATCGCGCTGTTGCTCAGCGTGACCCTGCTCGCGGGCACGGGGCTCGCCATCTATCTGTCGGCGATCGACAAGATCGGCAGCGACCGCGCGCAGCAGGCGGCGGCACAGGCGATCACCGTGCGCGGGCTGATCGGCTCGGAGAAGGAGGCGTTCTGCGCCAGCCCGCAGGTGGAAGCAGCCCTTGCCCGCCACGGCATCACCGTCCAGGTCGAGAAGGGTGTGCGCTGGCGCGACCTGAAGGCGAACGACAGCTTCAGGATCGCCCGCTCGGTGATCATCAGTTCGACCGATGCCCGCACCTCGAACTCGGCAGCCATGTACCTGGCACTGGCAAGCTATTCGGCCAACGGCATGAACATCCTGCAGGATCCCCGCCAGGCCGACCGGGTCGCGCCCCTGATGACCGAACTGTTCCTGCGCCAGGGGCTGCAGGAGCGCTCCAGCGCCGGGCCGTTCGAGGACTACGTCGCGCTCGGCATCGGCAAGGCGCCCCTGGTGATGATCTACGAGTCGCAGTTCCTCGAGTACCAGGCAGCACGCAAGACGCGCAACCCGGACCTGCTCGCCGCCTGCGTGAAGGAAGCCTCGCTTGAGGCGCCGCTCAACCTGATCGACGTCGTCGACCCGCCGACCTTCGAGCTGCTGGAACGGCTGATCGATGCGCTCGACAAGCGGATGACATGACCTGAAGTGCAATCCATACGCACGGATCACCCTTACCCGTCGAGGAAACCGCCATGTCCGAAGCCGACCGCCAGAGCAGCAGCGCACGGGTCCTGACCCCACCATAGGCCCTGCAGGTGGTCACCGAGCGGAAGGCGCCGGACATGGTGCCGCTCGACGCCGCTGCCCGAGAACGGGTGGAGCAGCAGGTCGGGCAGTACATCGACTCGCTGGTCTCGGCCGACATGCAGAGCGACGAGTTCAAGTCGCGGCTCGACTCGGCGTTCCGCCTGGGCAAGGAGGAGGTGTCGAATGCCGCCTCGCTGATGACCGGGCGGTTCATGGAACGCAACATGGTCGGCATGGAGCGCTCGCCGGCGTTCAAGGCGATCCACGAGATGCGCGGCCACCTCGACCAGCTCAACCCCGGTGCCGACGGCGACCTGCTGGCTCCGAACCGGCTGCTCGGCATCATCCCCTGGGGCAACAAGCTGCAGGCGTACTTCCGCAAGTACCAGTCCGCCGGCGCGCAGATCCGCGATGCACTCGAAAAGGTCAACCTCGCGCGAAATGATGAACGGCTGCACCCGCATCGCCACCACCGGCATGTCGGCACTGGCCACCGCGCAGACGGTCGCGCGCGCCACCGGCAACCAGGTGCAGGTGATGGAGATGCTGCAGGGGGGGCAGGGGCTCGATCGGGAACCTGGTGGTGGACACCGCGACGCAGCTCGACACCCATGTGCAGAAGACCGGCGAATTCGCAGCCAACCCGCTGATCTGCCCGAGACGCTTTCCAACTACCTGCTGCTGCCTCCCGGGTTCACCCGCATCGCCCGGCTCGACGGCGGAAGGAATGCGAACACGCTGCTGCTCGAGCAGCTGACCCTGCTGGATGCGAGCCTGCGCCGCATCGCCGAGGATGCGCTGCGCGATGACGCCGAAGCGCTGGTCGTGCACGGCAAGTTCCTGCAGGAGCGGTTCGGGCCCGTGACCTTCGTCGGCGATACGGTCCCCCAGGCGCTGCCCGGCGAGCGCAGCTAGCTGGCGGGCGGGCTGTACCAGACTTTGACGTTTGATGTTTTGATGCAGTAACATCAAAAAATCAATGCATCAATGCAAAGGCGAGTAGGCCATGCGAACCACGTTCGACATCGACGACGACCTGTTGGCCGCCACCCGGGCGATCGCGCAACGTGAGCGCACATCAGCGGGCAAGGTCGTGTCGCGCCTGCTGCGACAGGCCCTGACGCGACAGCCGGAAGTCGACGCGGCTCATCCCGCCTCGGCGGGCAGCGCGACCGCTGGCTTTCGCCCTTTCGCTTCGCGCGGCGTGCCGGTGACCAATGCAGAGGTTGATCGGCTGCGCGATGCCGATGGCGTGTGATGCGCGCTCTGCTCGATGTGAACGTGCTCATAGCATTGCTCGATGCCGCGCATGTGCACCATGCACAGGCGCATCGGTGGCTGGAAGGCGTACTCGACGACGGATGGGCATCCTGCCCTCTGACGCAGAACGGCTGCATCCGCATCATGTCGCAACCGAACTATCCCGGCGCACTGCGTAGCGCGCAGGTGGCCGCGCGGCTGGCCGAGGCCGCCGAAGGGCCCGCCCATGCGTTCTGGCCGGACGATGTCAACCTGCTGGAAGCAGGAACCGTGGAATGGAGTCGCGTGCTGGGTCATCGCCAGACCACCGATGCCTACCTGCTGGCGCTCGCGGTTCGCCACGGCGGACGCCTCGTTACCTTCGATCGCCGCATTGCGGTGGAGGCGGTACCCGGCGCTGAAGCGAATCACCTGTGCGTGCTGGCGTGACCGAGGCTCGCAAGTGTGCCGATGGCAGCTCTCCGGCAACGATCTCAGGGCGCGTAATCGCCGCTCTCGATCGGCAAGGGTGAGCTCCGG
>JBILGF010000419.1:0-3168 GCA_044351195.1 Burkholderiales bacterium | reverse complement strand
TCTCGGCGACGATCCGGACCAGCCGAGGGTGCGCATACTTGGGACCGTTGTCCAGGCAGAACATGCGGATCGCGTCGGCTTGCGCGATGCTGCCACGGTTGAGCACCACCATCGCCGCCGGCACCCAGCCCTTCACCGCATGCGGTACCGGCACGACGACCGCATTGGCCACCGCCGGATGCCGGAACAGCAGGTCTTCAACTTCCTTCGGGTAGATGTTTTCCCCACCACAGGAGAACATGTCGTCGACCCGCGACTTGAAGTAGAAGAAACCGTCTGCGTCCCGGCGCACCACGTCACCGGTGCGCAGCCAGCCGTCGACGAGCTTGTCGCGCGTGGCATCCGGACGCTTGTGGTAGCCGATGCAGTTGTACGGGGAGTTCAGCCAGAGTTCGCCCTCGAGCGGGCCCGGAACGGCGAGGTCCAGTTCGCGGCCATCCTCGGCAGTCATGCGTATGCCGATCTCAGGCGCGAGTGCGCCGGCGGATCCGCGCGGCACCGGCCGTGCGTCGAGCGGCACCCGGAACGGACTGCCACCTTCGGTCAGCCCGTAGCTTTCGCCGACCTTTACCCCGGGCAGTGCCCGCTCCACTTCGTCCATCAACTCGGGCGTGACCACCGCAGATCCGATGGTCAAGCTCTTCAGGGCGGAAAGGTCGAGCGAGGCGATCAGGTCTCGCTGCTGCAGCAGCATGGTAAACACCGCCGCGACGCCCCTGGAGTACGTGCAGCGGTACTTCGCAAGCGCCTCGAGGTAGCCCTTGGCTTCGTAGCCGGGCATCAGCACGAAGGAGGCGCCGGCGACCAGCGCCGGCTTGACTGTGCCGCGCATCGCATTCTTGTGGAACAGCGGCAGTGCGATCATCCCGCGCGCATCCGCCGACGTGGGCCAGTAGCGCTGGTTGTAGTCGATGTACCAGAGCATCCCGGCGTGGGTCATCATCGCGCCCTTGGGCAGTCCGGTCGAGCCCGATGTGTACGGCTGGAACGCCTGGGCGTCCGGCGCCAGTGCGGGCGGCGCATCGAAGCGCGGGCTCGCGTCGCGCGCAGCGGCGTAGGTGAGCCATCCGGGCGCGGACACCGGGTCGGTCGATATCCGGTTCGTGACGCCGGCCTCGTGCGCGACCTCGACCGCCGCCGGATGGGCGGCTGGCTCGACGAATACCGCAGTGCACTCCGCGTCTTCCAGGATGAACCTGAGCGTGTCGCGCGCGAGCCGCGTGTTGATCGGCACCGGGATCGCCCCGGTTCGCATCGTGCCGAAGAAGATCTCGAGGAACTCGGAACGGTTGCCGACGATCATGCCGACCCGCTCGCCCGCGCGCACGCCGAGCGCATCGAGCATCGCCGCCGCCCGGTCCGCCCGCTCGTCGAGCATCGCGTAGGTGACCTGCCGCTCCACGCCGCCGTGCAGGTCGTAGATCGCCGTCTTGTCGGGCATGCGTGCGACCGAGGCCGAAAAGAAGTAGCCGAGGTTTGCTGCGCGGTTGGCTTCGGATGCGGACATCGGGTTTCCTGTGGAAGAGTCGGGCTGCGTGACCGTGTCGGCCTCGGGCTTCAGGCTCCGGGCTTCATGCGTGCACGTCAGTCGCCGCCGGTCGCCGGCATGGCAAACGCGGGGTCGCGGCCGAGGTAGCCGGCGATCACCCATGCATACACCTTCGCCGCGTCATGCACCTTGTCCACCGAGGCCAGGTCGAGGTCGGTGTGGGCGAACGACTGCTCTCCCGGACCGAAATTGGCGGTCGGGATACCTGCATGGTTCAGGTAGCCCTGGTCGTGCGCGGACTGGCCATGGAAGGTGCCGACCTCGCGCGCGAGCATCGCGCTGCAACCGGCCTGCAGCAGACGGGCTGGCAGCGAATCCTCGGACACCAGGCTCGGGTACATGTATGCCCCCGCTTCGACAGTGACACGCAGGGGCTTTCCGGAGATCGGGTCGGGCCAGTCGTCCATCGATCGGGCCACGGCTTCGATGCGGGCCACCGCCACCTGCGGATCGTCGCCTGGCAGCAGCCGCTGGTCGAGTTTCAGCACGCACCTGCCCTGGACGGTATGGGTCGACTTCGGAAAGCTCTCGATGCCGTTGCAGGTGAGCCAGGCCGTACCCATCCCCGGATGGCTGCGCGTGTTCGGGATCTCGATCGCCAGCCGGCGCAGGAATTCCATCGCACCGGCGATGGCGTTCGCGCCTTCGTTCGGCCGGCTGGAGTGGCTCGGGGAACCATCGACCGTCGCGGTGACATCGACCCGCCCACGGTTCCCCAGTTGCAACTGCATCGCATTGCCATACACGTAGGCCAGGTCCGCGCGCACGCCCTCGTGCTCGACCACGTGGCTGATCGCCAGCGGATTGCCGGTCTCGCCCGAGACCAGGCACAGGAGCACCAGCCGCCCGTCGAGCGCGATCCCCGCATCGCGAACCGCCTCGATCGCGTGGATCACCGCGGCAAGCGTGCCCTTCTGCTCGCTCGCACCCTTGCCCAGGACAGCCTCTCCGGGCATCCCGTGCGCACGTCCATCGATGATCGTCGCCCCGTAGGGGTCAGGCATCGTCGAGGGCGGCTGGTTCATCGCATGCATCACCAGCATCAGCGAGCGCTTCGCATCGGCCGGCCCCATCTCGGCGATCATGCTGCCGAGCGCGTCCTGGCGCACGCGGGTGAAGCCCAGTGCTGCCATGCGCGGGACCATCGCCGTGCCGATGAACGCGCGCAGCAGGGGTTCTGCCTCGAGCAACTCGGTCTGCGGGCTGGGCACACGCAGCAGTTCCTGCAGCACGGTGCGCACGCGTGCATAGGACACGGCCGGCGCGAGCTTCGCGGCCAGCGCCCGCGCAGCGCTCGGGTCGGGTTTCGATTCGCTCATCGGTGGCTGCCTGTTCTATAGTCGGTGGATCGCGTCCCGCTGCCCGCGTGACTGCAGTTGCCCCGAAAGGCGGCGCCTGCGATCACATCGCCCATCGGTCCATCCTGCGGAGAGTCTATCGTGAGTTCCCTGCTGATTCGAGATGCCGCGATCCTCACGCTCGACCGAGCCGAGCGCTACATCGAGCGCGGCGACATCTCGGTGGTCGACGGACGCATCACGGCGGTGCATGCGCACGGCGAGACGGTCACCGACGGTGCATCCGTGTGCGACCGGGTCATCGACGGCCGCGCCCTGCTG
>JBILGF010000420.1:0-3168 GCA_044351195.1 Burkholderiales bacterium | reverse complement strand
TTCCTTGCGCCCCCGGAACAGCGAGGCTGCGGTCCGATTACTTCTTCATTGCGTCCTTGGCGACATCCACTGCGCCCTTGGCCGCGTCCATTGCGCCCTTGGCCGCGTCCATTGCGCCCTTGGCCGCATCGACGGCGCCTTTGGCTGCATCGGCTGCTCCGGGTGCGGGAGCCGCTGCCGGATCTGCGGCCGGGGCCGGCGCTGCGTCCGGTGCGGGGGCGGGTGCCGGCTCGGGTGCGGGAGCGGGTGCCGGCGCCGGTGCGGCCGGCGCGGGTGCGGCCGGCTTCGGCGGCTCTTCCTTGCCGCAACCAACCAGGACTGCGGAGAGGGCAAGAGCGATGAGAATCGAGCGTTTCATGTTGTTTCCTTGGAGGTGACGTTGATTGATCGGGTATGCGTGGCGTCGAATGTCCGGAGTGGTCAGGCGAGCATCTTCCTCGAACGAGGCCAGAGGCGAGGCCCTGCTGGCGGTCTGGCTGCCGGGTGGGCCGATGAGCAGAGCCGTACGGGCAGGCCCTGGACATCTCCCATGATGAAGCCATGTGGAAACGTCTCGACCTCGACGCTCAGGCACACTCCAACCGAACCCCGAGAATATATCACAGGGTCCGTTCGGGGTGCATGTGCGTGCCCCCGAAGTTCACAACCCCAGGACGGTTGCGGTCAGCCCCGGCTCCGAGGCCTCGTAAATCTGCGCGAGGCGGCCATGGAGCGGCCGTACCGCAGCCGTGTCGTCGGTGATCAGCACCGAGCGCGAGGACGCATGGTGCACGCGTCGCAGCGCATGCCTTGCATCGACGACCAGCAACGGGTCTGCTGCGGCGCGGGCGGCGTCGGTCGTCTGGTGGATGCCTACCGCGTCGCTGAACCGGCGCAGCAGCCCGCACAGCCGCGGACAGTGGGCAGGTACCGATGCCGCATCGTGCAGCAGGATGCGCAGGCGTGCATTCGGGTTTCCGGCGAGGAAACCGCGCAGCAGGTCGGCGCGCGCCGACCGGTCGAAGGACGACTGAAGCGCCATGTCGAACAGCCATATTTCATGCCGTGCACGCCCGAGCAGATCGTCGAAGGCCGTGTTGTAGTCGGCAATCGTGTCGAGCATGCGATACGACGGCGCAGGCGGCCCGGGCGGCTGTTGAGTCTCGTTCATGCCATCGAAATGTAGCCGGAGCAGTACCAGTCGTACAGTGCCTCGGTCAAATCCCGCGGATGCTGCGCCGAGGGCGGCAGCGCGCGTGCATCGGCGAGCAGTGCCGCGCTGCGCATCGCAGGACCGGCGAGTTGCCGGGATTCGCCGTTCATGAATGCCAGCCGACCGCGATACAGCATGCTGCTGGCAGGTGCGAGGACGATCCGGCGCTGCGCCAGGCGGGCTGCGAACGCCTCTGGCGAGGGCGGCCGTGCCCGCGGCCTGAACCGGGTCTGGGGCTTGGGTTCCGTCAGATATTCGCCGAGGAAGCGTTCGAACTGCTGCGGGTCGAATGCAGCAGGGCCGAGCAGGCCGCGAGCGCGTTCGACGAATGCGTCGGACAGCCACGCGCCCGAGCGCTGCAGGCGAAGATCCGGATCGGCGTATCGCCGGTCACCTTCGAAACGGTCTTCGACGAACGCGAGCCAGCCCTGAAGCAGTTCGCCCGCCGACGGCGCGCGAAAGCCGATCGACCAGGTCGCGCAGGCATCGAGCGCGATGCCGTCATGCGCGACCCCGGGCGGCAGGTAGAGGACGTCGCCGGGCCCCAGCAGGTATTCATCCTCCGCATCGAAGCCCGCGAGCAGCTTCAGCGGCGCGCCGTCGACCAGTGTTTCGTCGAAGCTGCGCGCGATGCGCCACAGCCTGTGTCCGCGCGCCTGCAGCAGGAAGACATCGTACGAGTCGACATGCGGGCCGACACCGCCCCCCGGGGCCGCATCGCTCACCATCAGGTCGTCGCGCCGTGCGGCCGGGATGAAGCCGAATGCGTCGAGCACCGGTTGCACCCTGGGGACGTGCAGGTTGACGCCCTGCACCAGCAGCGTCGCGCGAGGCTGGTCCAGGCGCGCAAGCTGGCGGGCAGCCAGAGGTCCGTGGTCGACCTTGTAACGATCGCCAGAGGGCCGGTGCACATGAGAGACCAGGCGCGATTCGACGTCGTCGCGCCGGGCAAGTGCTGCGAGCTGAGAACGTGACAGGCAATCGCGGAAACCCGGGAATGCACCGCGCATCAGCAGGGGTTCCTTCTGCCAGTGATGACGCAGGAAACGGCCTGCGTTCAGGCCGTCTGGCCAATGCAGGGGCAGGACAGATCCTGTCATCTTTCATCCCTTGATCTGATGCCCGTGTCGGGCGCTACAATCCGTGCGCACGCTTCCACGAGACCCGTCAGGATCCGCTTCGCGATGTTGCTGCCCGGTGACCCTGCTCCGTCGTTCGAGCTTCCCGATGACGATCTCGAAATCGTCGCGCTCGAGCAGTTCAAAGGCCGTCGGGCGGTCGTGCTGTACTTCTACCCGAAGGATGACACACCTGGATGCACGATCGAAGCGGTCGAGTTCAGCGAACGGCTTGACGAGTTCGAGAAAGCGGGTGCGACGGTGCTCGGGGTCAGCCGCGACGACGTGCAAAGCCATGGCGGCTTCCGCGACAAGCACGGCCTTGCGGTGCGCCTGCTGTCGGATGTCGATCTCGATGCCGCACGCGCGTACGGCGTCACGCTCGAGAAGCCGGTCGAGAGCGCGGATGGCACGGCACGCACCCGCACGGCGGTGCAGCGCTCGACGTTCCTGATCGACCGGGCAGGCATCGTGCGTGCCGCACTGTACGGGGTCGGCGCGCGGGGACACGCGGCCGAGATGCTGGAGCGGGTGCGCCAACTGCCCCGGTGCTGAGCAGCGCCCGCGACAGTCTCTGCGGCCGTGCGCGAGCCGTACTATGCTCCGCATCTCAGAGACCCGCCCGTCACAGGATGCCCGCCATGCAGATCGCCAGCAATACCGTCGTCTCCCTCCGCTACCGCCTGTTCGATGACGGCGATGCATTGCTCGAGGATGCTCAGCTGATCGACTATCTGCATGGCGATTTCGGGCAGATCTTCGCAGATGTCGAGGTCGCGCTGGACGGCAAGGGCGCGGGCGACGCGGTGCTGGTCGACCTGCCTGCGGCGCGCGCATTCGGCGAGGTCGACCCCGGTC
>JBILGF010000058.1:0-10559 GCA_044351195.1 Burkholderiales bacterium | reverse complement strand
CGAGTCGGTGTCCCCGATCTGACCCGGCATGCGAAAAACGTGCCGGGCGAAAGCCGCCCAGCCGCCAGCACCCGGGCATCGATGGTAGGCTTGTCGTTCGCGTCCGTCGCGGTCATGCCTGATCCGATCGCGGTGCGTTGCTTCGCGTGAATCTCCCCCGGACCCACAGCGTCCTGCATGCCGCGAAGTCGACCGAGACGATCTCCACTGCCCCGGTTGCCGCCCCTTGTCACTGACCCTCCTCGTCCTGCTGCCGTTCCTGATGGCGGCACTGCCCCGTCTGGCCGGCCGGCACGACCGGCGGCGCTGTGCCGTGCTCGCAGCCAGTGCGCCTGCACTGTCGCTGGCGCTGCTGCTGATGCATGCGCCGGCGGTGTTCGACGGCAACGTGGTGCAGTCCGGTGGCGCGTGGCTGCCGGCGATCGGCCTGAACGTCACGTTCATGATGGACGGCTTCGGGTTCCTGTTCGCACTGCTCATCCTGGCCATCGGCCTGCTGGTGATCCTGTACGCGCACTGTTACCTGTCCGCGCAGGATGACCCGTCGCGCTTCTTCTGCCTGCTGCTGCTGTTCATGGGGTCGATGCTCGGCGTGGTCCTGTCCGACAACCTGCTGCTGCTGGTGGTGTTCTGGGAGTGCACCAGCCTGTCTTCGTTCCTGCTGATCGGATTCTGGCGCGACCGCAGCGAGGCGCGGCAGGGTGCACGCATGGCGCTCATGGTGACCGGTGCCGGCGGGCTCGCGCTGCTCGCGGGCGTGCTGCTGATCGGCCACATCACCGGCAGCTTCGAATTGTCCGAGGTGCTCCACCAGCGGGAACTGCTGCAGGCGCACCCGCTGTTCCCGGTCGTCCTGGTGCTGGTGCTGCTCGGCGCTTTCACCAAGAGCGCGCAGTTCCCGTTCCATTTCTGGCTGCCGCATGCGATGGCGGCGCCGACGCCGGTGTCTGCGTATCTGCACTCGGCGACCATGGTGAAGGCCGGCGTCTTCCTGCTGGCGCGGATGTATCCGTTGCTGGGAGGCAACGATCTCTGGTTCCTGCTGGTCACCGGCACGGGGCTGCTCACCATGGTGTTCGCCGCCTGGGTGGCGCTGTTCCAGCACGACCTGAAGGGGCTGCTCGCGTATTCGACGATCAGCCACCTCGGGCTGATCACGTTGCTGTTCGGGCTCGATACCCCGCTCGCGGTGGTCGCAGGCGTGTTCCACATCATCAACCACGCGACGTTCAAGGCATCGCTCTTCATGGCCGCCGGGATCATCGACCACGAGACCGGGTCGCGCGACCTGCGCCAGCTGCACGGGCTCGCCCGTTACATGCCGATCACCGCGACCCTGGTCGCGGTCGCCGCGGCCGCCATGGCCGGCGTGCCGCTGCTCAACGGCTTCCTGTCCAAGGAGATGCTGCTGGCCGAGACGCTGGCCATCGGCAGCGGCGCCTGGGCGATCTGGCTGATCCCGGTGATGGCCACGCTCGCGGGGGCGTTCGGCGTCGCCTATTCGCTGCGCCTGGTGCACGACGTATTCTTCAACGGCGAGCCAGGCGCGCTCGTGCGCCCGCCGCACGAGCCGCCACGCTGGATGCGGGTGCCGGTCGAGCTGCTGGTGGTGACCTGCGTGCTGGTCGGCGTGATGCCCAACCTGCTGGTCGGCCCGCTGCTCGAAGTCGCGGTATCCGGCGTGCTGCTCGGCGACATTCCCGCTTACAGCATCAGCCTGTGGCACGGCTTCAACCTGCCGCTCGCGATGAGCGCCATCGCGCTCGTGCTCGGCAGCGCGATCTACTTCGGCCTGCAGCGCGGCCGCCGTCTTCATTCGTACCGCGATGACGGAATCAGCGCGAAGCGCCTGTTCGACCGCTGCGTCGAGCTCTGCGTGTCGGCAGCGCGGCTGTTCACTGGCTGGGTGCAGAACGGATCGTTGCAGCGCTACCTCGCGCTGCTGGTCACCGCCGCGCTGGTCGCCGGTGCATTGCCGTTCTTCCGCGCTGGATATTCGATCGGCGAAGAGATGCTGCTGCCGCTCAACGCCGCAGCCGTGGCCATGTGGCTGGTGGCAGTCGCGGCAACCGTCGCCACGGTGGCGCTGCACCGGCGCCGGCTGCTGTCGCTGGTGGCGATCGGCGCCGTGGGCCTGCTGGTAAGCCTCACCTTCGTGCTGTTCTCGGCACCCGACCTCGCGCTCACCCAGCTTTCGGTCGAGGTGGTCACGGTCGTGCTGCTGATGGTTGCGCTGCGCCACCTGCCCGCGACCACGCCGGTCGAGAGCTCCTTGCCGCGCCACCTGCGCGATGCGGCCCTTGCGCTCGCAGCCGGCATCGGCGTGACCGCGCTCGCCTATGCCGCCCTCACCCGGCCGCTGGCCAGCATCTCCACCTATTTCCTCGAGAACGCGGTGCCCCGGGGCGGTGGGTCGAACGTGGTGAACGTGATCCTGGTCGACTTCCGTGCCTTCGATACGCTGATCGAGATCCTGGTGCTGGCGGTGGCCGGTCTGACCATCCAGGCACTGCTCGCCGGTTTCGTCGCGCCCGGGCGCGTGCACGTGCCCGACCCGCACGAGGCGCGGCCGCTGATGCTGCGCGTGCTTGCGCGCCTGATGCTGCCGTTCGCGCTCGCAGCTTCCGTGTACCTCTTCCTGCGCGGGCACAACGAGCCTGGCGGGGGCTTCATCGCCGGGCTGGTCACGGCGATCGCGCTGCTGGTGCAGTACATGGCTGGCGGCCGCGATGCGGCTCCGGGGCGCGCGCATGCCGACGCGCCCGGCTCCGTGGCCCCGCCCGGGGAAGAGGGCTTCGAGCGCTGGATCGCCGCCGGCATGCTGGCGGCCGGTCTCACCGGACTCGGGGCGGCGGTCATCGGCTTCCCGTTCCTCACCAGTTCCTTCGCCTACTTCGACCTGCCCGTGCTGGGCAAGGTGCCGCTCGCTTCGGCCATGTTCTTCGACGCCGGGGTCTACCTCACCGTGGTCGGCAGCACGATGATGATGCTCGCGTCCATCGGTCGCGTCGCGACCCGGGCGCCGGCTGCGTTCGGATCCGCCGTTCCTGCCGGCATCAGGGCGGGGGCCTCCTGATGGAACTGCTGCTGGCGAGCGGGATCGGCGTGCTGACCAGCGCGGGCGTGTGGCTGCTGCTGCGTGCCCGTACCTTCCCGGTGATGCTCGGGCTGACGCTGCTGTCGTATGCGGTGAACCTGTTCATCTTCGCGATGGGCCGGCTCGCGATCGGCATGCCGCCCGTGATCCGGGAAGGGGTGGACAGGTATGCGGATCCGCTGCCCCAGGCGCTGGTGCTCACCGCGATCGTGATCGCATTCGGGATGACCGCGCTGCTGCTCGCACTGTCGGTTCGCATGGGCTATGACACCGGCACCGACCATGTCGATGGCCGCGAGAGCGAGCGGCGATGATGCAGATCCTCGGCCACCTTCCCGTCGTGCCGGTCGTGCTGCCGCTGATCTCGGCGGCGATCATCCTGCTGCTGGGCGACCGGCAGCGGCCGGGTGCCTGCCGTGCAGTGTCGGTCGGCTCCTGCCTGTCGCTGGTGGTGGCGTCGCTGTACCTGCTCGGCTGGTCGGCAAGTGGCGCGCCCGCGGTTTACGAGGCATCCGACTGGCCGGCGCCGTTCGGAATCGTGCTCGTGCTCGACCGGCTGTCCGCGCTGATGCTGGTGCTGACCGCGCTGCTGGCGGTGGCGGCCGTCTGGTTCGCCGCGCGTGGCTGGGACACACGTGGCCGCCACTTCCATGCGCTGCTGCAACTGCAGCTGATGGGGCTCAACGGGGCCTTCCTCACGGGCGACCTGTTCAACCTGTTCGTGTTCTTCGAACTGCTGCTCATCGCCTCCTACGGGCTGATGCTGCACGGAGGTGGTGAGCGCCGCCAGCGACCCACGCTGCATTACATCGTCTGCAATCTCGTCGCCTCGACCCTGTTCCTGTTCGCGGTGAGCCTGCTGTATGGCGTCACGGGCACGCTGAACATGGCCGACCTGGCGCTGCAGGTGGCTGCAGCGCCCGCCGAGGATGCTTCGCTGATACGCAGCGCCGGGCTGGTCCTGCTGGTGGTGTTCGCGGTGAAGGCGGCCGTGCTGCCCCTGGGATTCTGGCTTCGAGACGGCTATGCCAATGCGTCCCCGCCCGTGGCCTGCCTGTTCTCGATGATGACCAAGGTGGGTCTCTACGCGATCATTCGCACCTGCACGCTGGTGTTCGGCCCGGACGCGGGCGTGGGTGCCGACCTGGTGGGCGACATGCTGGTTCCGCTCGGGATCGCGACGCTGGCCGTGGCCTCGATCGGAGCGATCGCCTGCCGCAACCTCGCTGAACTGGTGGCGTGCATGGTGGTGACCTCGGTGGGCAACGTGCTGATCGGCGCGGGCGTGTTCTCGGCGCAGGGGCTGTCGGCGGGGCTCTTCTACATGGTGCACTCGACCTTTGCGATCGGGTTGCTGTTCCTGCTCGCCGGCGAGATTGCAGACGAACGCGGGGCGCTGGGCAGCGACCTTCTGCCAGGCCCGCAACTGCGTCCCTGGCACCTGGCACCGCTGTTCTTCTTCGCTGCGATCGCTGCGGCCGGCCTGCCGCCGGTGAGCGGGTTCATCGCCAAGATCGGCATCGTGCAGGGTGCCGCCGGCGGCAACTGGATCGCCAGTTCATGGGTTGCGGTGTTCGTGTCCAGCCTGCTCCTGGTGGTCGCGCTCGCACGGTCGGGGAGCATGCTGTTCTGGCGACCTGCGGCTGGTGCGGCTGGTGCGGCTGGTGCGGATGGTGCAGATGGTGCGAATGCCAGTGCCGGTGCCGCCGGTGCGGCGCATGCTGCCGCCGACGCGGCGCCTCCTGCTGTCGCCGCCCCGGACGGGCCGGCGATGCCGCGCGCGTCGAGCGGCCCGGCGTGGATGATGGCAGGCGTGCTCCTGCTGCTGACCGTCGGAGCGCGACCGGTACAGTCCTTCATGGATGCCACCGCGGCGCAGTTGCTGCAGCCCGCCGGCTATGTCGAGGCGGTGCTGCAGGCTGCCGACGGCCCGCCCGACCTGGTCGCACCGGACGCCGACTGGCTGCGCACCCAGGGCGCACCGATACCTCGCGCAACGCCGGTTGTCGGCGCCGGAGGGGCATGATGTCGTCGTCACCCGCACCCGCACCCGCACCCGCCGGCGACCGGTCCGCAGCGCGATCCACGGCCCTCGCGCGAATGCTGCCCTCGCCGGTGCTGTCGGTGTCGGTGGTGATCTTCTGGCTGCTGATCAACAACACTACCGATGCAGCCCATGTCGTGCTCGGCGTGCTGCTCGGCTGGGGCCTGCCGGTGGTGGTGCGGACACTCTGCGGCACGGCCGATTTCGCGTCGCCGTGCCGGCCAGCCGGCTGGCGCTGGCGGCTGCGGGCGGCCCAGGTCGCCGCATCCCTGGCGGTCGTCGTCGTGTACGACGTGATCAAGTCCAACATCGAGGTCGCACGCCTCATCATGGGGCCGGCGAGCCGTATCCGCTCCGTGTTCATCGAAGTGCCGGTATCCCTCGAAGATCCTGTTGCCGTGGTTGCGCTCGCCGGCATCTGCACCATGACGCCAGGCACGCTGTCTGCGGGCATCAGCGCCGACCGGCGCACGCTCACCATCCACTGCCTGCATGCGCCCGATCCGCAAGGGGTGATCGCGGCCATCCATTCCCGCTACGAACGTCCGCTCGCGGAGATCTTCCCATGCTCGACCTCGCAGTCCTGATCGGCGTCGCGCTGATCTGCCTGTCGATGCTGATCGTGCTGGTGCGCGCGCTGCGCGGCCCGACCCTGCCCGACCGCATCCTCGCACTCGATACGCTGTACGTGAATGCGATCGCGCTGATCATCCTGCTCGGGATCTCCGATCGCGACCAGATTCATTTCGAGGCGGCGATCCTGATCGCGCTGATCGGTTTCGTCGGCACCGTGGCGCTGGCGAAATTCGCGTTGCGCAGGGACGTGATGGAATGAGTCCCGCCATGCTCGATTACCTGCTCGAAATACTGGTGGCGCTGACCATCGTCGGCGGCGCCGTGTTCACGCTGATCGGTTCGATCGGCCTGCTGCGGCTGCAGGACGTGTTCCAGCGCATGCATGCACCGACCAAGGCCACGACGATCGGCGTGGGACTGATCCTGGTCGCGTCGTCGCTGACCACGTGGCTGGCCCATCGCGAACTCAGCCTGCACGAAGTGCTGGTGGCGCTGCTGCTGTTCGTCAGCGCGCCGGTCTCCGCCTACATGATCTCCCGGGTCGCGCTGCAGCAGGGACTGCGCACGCGCGAGGGCAGCAGCGCCGATGCGCCACGCCCGCCCGACGGCGAAGATCGCTAGACCGACAGGCCCTGCTGGCGCAGCAGCTTCGCGACCACGCCCATCAGCAGGTCGGAATTGTCCATCTCGAGCAGGCGCTGGCGCGCCGGAGACTCCAGCGGCAGGAACTCGGCCAGCCGGTAGGCCACCCAGGCAGGATCGTCATAGCGTGGTGGCGATGGCAGCTTGTCCTCGCCGATCTTCTCGACGATCACCTTGAGCATCTCCACGCACCGCTCCTGCTCAGGGGGCGGCGGCGAATCCGCAGGCATCGGCAGGGGTTCCACTTCGCCGATCATGAGTCCGGAACGGTCGAATCGGGACGGCCCGAGCCGGAAACGGTTCGTGCCTTCGCTGAGCAGCAGGAAGATGCCCAGTTGCGGCATGTCCCATTCACGGATCCGGGCCATGCAGCCGATGTCGGACGGCAGGGCAGGCGCACCGACCTCCCGGCCCTCGCGGATCAGGCATACGCCGAACGGAGAACCGTCGCGCAGGCAGGCCTTGGTCATCTCGAGATAGCGCTGCTCGAATATCTTCAACGGCAGGACGCCGCCCGGAAACAGCACGGTACCGAGCGGGAAGATCGGCATTTCCATCAAAGACCCTGTCTGCCTGGCTGGCGTGGGGTGTCCCGCGCGGGCTCGCGCACGACATCGCGCGCCGGGTCGCGTGACTCGGTGCGCAGGCGCGTCACCGACGCGTCAAGCTCTTCTACCTCGACTCTGATGCGGTCGAGTTCGCGACGGCGATTGTCCAGCCGTTCCTGCATCGCCTTGAGGCGGTCGTCGGACGCGCGGTGTGCATTCACGATCGGGCATAGTGAGCGCCAGAGGATGTCGCCGACCGTATCGGGGACGATCGCGGCGGCCTCGGCAGCGGCATGGCTCGCCTGTTCGACGATCGTGCCGTCGGCGGTACGGAACACCTGTGCGTGCACGCGCATCGTGTGGTCGTCGCAGTTGATCTGTTCACGGTACAGCGCCGTGCTTACCTGCAAGCCCTTGAATACCTGTGGCACCGCGAAGTTCACCCGGCGCCAGAAGGTGACCTCGGCGCCGTTCAGCACCAGCTTCTCGCGGTCGTACCAGAGCTCGTCGGCACCGGGTGCCTTGATGCGTACCCAGGCGCTGTCGGGCTTGGCCGCCGGCGCTGCATGCGCGGGCGTCGCAGGCGCCATGGCGGGCGGCAGCACCTGCGCTTCAGTCCATGCCGGCGCCAGGCAGCACAGCAGCAGCGGCAAGCCACCTCTCACGGCAGGTCCCGGTGTCGCCTGAGCACCCGTGCGCGGCCGGAAAAGGCACGCGCGAGCCGCTCGACGAGATATACCGAACGATGCTGCCCGCCGGTGCAGCCCACGGCCACGGTCAGGTAGCTGCGGTTGTCGCGCACATACGAAGGCAGCCAGTCGGCCACGAAGCCCTGTACATGGGCCAGCATCCGTGCGACTTCGGGCTCGGCATCGAGGAAGGCGACGACCTCTGCGTCGCAGCCGGTGAGCGGACGCAGGCGCGGATCGTAGTGGGGGTTGGGCAGGCAGCGCACGTCGAAGACCAGGTCTGCATCCCGCGGCAGCCCGTGCTTGAACGCGAACGACTCGAACAGGAGCGTCAGTTGCGAGCGGTCGATCCCGATCACCTCGAGTACCCGCTGCCGCAATGCGTTGGCCGACAGGCGCGAGGTGTCGATGCGATGGCCCAGTTCGCCCACCGCCTCGAGCATCTCGCGCTCGCGCTCGATGCACTCCTCCAGGGTGCGCGAGCCGTCCGACAGCGGGTGCCGGCGGCGCGTCTCGGAGAACCGGGTGACCAGCGTGTCGTCGCTGGCCTCGAGGTAGAGCACCCGCAGGTCGTCTCCGGCGGCCTTGAGGCGAGCCACTTCGGCCGGCAGCGACCCCAGCGTGTCGCCGCTGCGCACGTCGATGCCGATCGCCACCCGCAGGTGGTCATGTGCACGCAGGTCGGCCACCAGCGGCTGCAGCACGCCGACCGGCAGGTTGTCGACGCAGTACAGTCCGTGGTCTTCGAGCACGTGCAGGGCGACGCTCTTGCCGGAACCGGAGAGGCCGGTCACCAGCGTGATCTGCATGACCGGCGGGTCCTGTGGCCCCTCGGAAGGGTCAGGGACCCGGGGCAGGGGGGCAGTCTGTCCGGCGGGGGCAGTCAAGGCTCGGTCCCGCGCCCGCTCATCAGCGCCGCCTGACGGCGCAGGAACTCCTGCGTGCTGTCCAGCCCCCGGAGCTCGAGCACGAAGTTGCGCACCGCCGCTTCGGTCAGCACCGCGAGGTTGCGCCCGGCCGCAACCGGCAGGATCACCTTGCGCACAGGCACCCCGAGAACCGATGCGTTGTCGGGACGCAGCGGCAGCCGGTCGAGACTGGCCATCTGCTCGGCGCTTGCGCGCTGCAGTTCGACGATCAGCTTCAGGTTCTTCTTGATGCGTATCGCCGTCTCGCCGAAGATCGTGCGCACGTTCAGCATGCCCAGGCCACGTACCTCGAGGAATTCCTTCAGCAGCGGCGGACAGCGTCCCTCGATGATGTTCGGCGCGATGCGGTACAGCTCGACCACGTCGTCGGCGACCAGGCCGTGGCCGCGGCTGATCAGTTCGAGCGCGAGCTCGCTCTTCCCGACACCGCTCTGACCGGTGATCATCACGCCGACATCCAGTACATCGAGCAGCACGCCGTGCACTTCAGTGTAGTCGGCCAGGGCCCGCGCAAGGTACGGGCGCAGTACCCACATCACCTGGACGCTGCTCAGCGGGGTCGAGAACACCGGTACCGGCCAGCTGTCGGCCATCGACAGGATCGGCTGCGGAACGGCCTGGCCATCGGAGACGATCAGGCATGCAAGTTCGCTTGCCTGCAGCTTGTCGAGCATCTGCGCGGCACCGGCGGCCCCGATCTCGTCGAGGTGGCGGATTTCGGTGGCTGCCAGGACCTGGATCCAGTTGGGATGGATCACGTTCAGGTGGCCGATCAGCCCCTGCGCCGACGCGGCGATACGCTCGCTGTCGAGCCAGCTGTCGGCGCCCGCCTGCCCGCCCGCCCATGCGAGCTGCAGCTTGTCGCGGGTGTCGTCAAACAGCCGTGTCGTGCTGACCCGTGGCATTCGGAGACCATTGGGTGAACAGCAGGTGCGCAGACGCCGCGCAGTCGGCGCCGGCGAGGCGATCGCGCATCGTACGGTCGCCGAACATCTGCGCCAGCTGGCCGAGGATCTCGAGGTGCAGGTCGGTGGCGCGTTCGGGTACCAGCAGGGCGAAGATCAGCGACACCGGCTGGCCATCGGGTGCATCGAACGGGATCGGTGCCCGGGTACGCACGAATACGCCGATGGGTTCACGCAGGCCCTTGATGCGGCCATGAGGGATCGCCACGCCCTCGCCCAGGCCGGTGGACCCCAGCCGTTCGCGCGCGAAAAGGCTGTCGAACACGGTGCTGCGCGCGACCCGGTGGTTGTTTTCAGCCAGCAGCCCCACCTGCTCGAACACCCGCTTCTTGCTGCCCAGGTCGGCGTCGACAAGCACGTTGGTGGCGGGCAGCAGGGCTGCAATCAGGTTGGTTTCGATGGACATGCCGCAACAGTATTCCCGGGAAAGCGGGCCGCCCTGGCCCGCATTGAACCTATTCGTCGTCTGCAGAAGGCGCGGGAATCGTGCTGCGCCGGTCCTGCTGCTTTTCCTTGTGCCGGATCACCGACCGGTCGAGCTTGTCGACCAGGCTGTCGATCGCAGCGTACATGTTCGGGTCTTCGCTCTCCGCGAAAATGTCCTTGCCGCGGACGTGAACCGTTGCCTCTACCTTCTGCCTCAGCTTGTCGACCGACAGGATCACGTTGATGTCGATCACGTGGTCGAAGTGCCGGGTGATCCGTTCGAGCTTGCCGTTCACGTAGTCGCGAATCGCGGCGGTGATCTCCACATGGTGGCCGGTGATCTGGATGTTCATGCGCTCCCCCTGTCGTGTGTTGCAGGTCTGGCACGCTGCGGGCCATGGGCCCCGGCATGCCTGGTCAGATCGTCTTCCGCAGGTTCACCGGAAGGATCTGCAGCGATTCGCGGTACTTGGCGATGGTGCGCCGGGCGACCACGATCCCCTGTTGCCCGAGGATATCCGCGATCTGGCTGTCCGACAGCGGTTTGCGCGTGTCTTCCGAGCCGACGAGCTGCCGGATCAGGGCGCGGATCGCGGTCGCGGAGCAGGACCCCCCGCTCTCGGTGGATACGTGACTGCCGAAG
>JBILGF010000172.1:0-6898 GCA_044351195.1 Burkholderiales bacterium | reverse complement strand
TTCACCTTCCTGGGCGAGCAGATGGCGCAGATTGATGTCGAAGGATTGCATGCGGCGCGCGAGGCCGTGGTCAGCCAGCTGGCCCGGGCGCATCGCGAGTCGCTCGAGCGGGCGTACGAGGCCAATCGCACGCCGGGGCCGTACCGGCATGACGGCGAGTCGATCGCGCAGCGGGCGCTGCGCAACACCTGCCTCGGTTACCTGAGCCGCGCCGGTACGCCCGATGCCCTCGGCCTGGCGCTTGCCCAGTTCGACTCGGCGAACAACATGACCGACCAGGTGGCCGCCCTGGCCGCCATTGTCGAGGTGCCGGGCGAGGCGCGCGCGCGCGCGCTGGCATCCTTCTACGAACAGTGGAAGGCCGATCCGCTGGTGATCGACAAGTGGCTTGCCCTGCAGGCGCGATCCGAGGCACCCGACGCACTGGCCCAGGTGCATGCACTGATGAGCCATCCGGCCTATGACGCGCGCAACCCGAACCGGATCCGGGCGCTGGTCGGGGTGTTCTGCCATGGCAACCCGCTGCGCTTCCACCAGGCCGACGGGTCCGGTTATGCCTTCCTGCGCGAGCAGGTGCTCAGGCTCGACCGCCAGAACCCGCAGGTGGCCTCGCGGATGCTCGGGGCGATGAACCGCTGGCGCAAGTACGACCCGCAGCGGCAGGCGCTGATGCGCGCGGAACTGCAGTCGATCGTCGCGCAGGGGACGCTGTCGAAGGACGTGTACGAGGTGGCGACGAAGGCGCTGGGCTGAGGCATCGGCCCCGGATAGCGCTATCCTTTCCCGCCATGGACCCGATCCACTACCTGATCGTCCCCGTTTCGCCCGAAGGGCACCGCTTCGAGGTCAGTGTCCGGGTGGCCGATCCCGATCCGGCCGGCCAGCAGCTGTGGCTGCCGGTCTGGATCCCGGGCAGCTATCTGGTGCGCGAGTTCGCGCGCCATGTGCTGTCGATAGCCGCCAGCGACGCGCAGGGTCGCCCGGTCACGGTGACGAAGCTCGACAAGCACCGCTGGCAGTGCGCGCCCTGCAGCGGACCGCTCACCGTCATCTGCGAGGTCCATGCCTGGGATCTGTCGGTGCGTGCCGCCCACCTCGACACCACGCACGCCTACTTCAATGGCAGCTCGGTGTTCCTGGCGGTGGCCGGGCGTGAACACGAACCCTGCACCGTCGACATCGAGCCGCCCCCGGGCGAGCGATACCATGGATGGCGTGTCGCAACGACCCTTGTACGCGCGGGTGCCCCCGAACAGGGCTTCGGCCGCTACCGCGCCGCCGACTACGATGAACTGATCGACCATCCGGTCGAATGCGGCACCTTCGACCAGGTCGCGTTCGATGTACATGGAGTCCGCCACGAGATCGTGGTCACTGGCCGTCATCGCGGCGACCTCGACCGTCTGGCGCGTGATCTCGCTCGAGCCTGCACCGCCCATGTCGACCTGTTCGGTGCACCGCCGCCGTTCGAGCGCTACCTATTCCAGCTGATGGTGGTCGGCGACGGTTATGGCGGGCTCGAGCACCGCGCATCGACCAGCCTGCTGTGCAGCCGCGACGATCTGCCGCAGCCGGGACAGGCGAACACCGCCGACAAGTACCGAATGCTGCTCGGGCTGGCCAGCCACGAGTACTTCCATGCGTGGAACGTAAAGCGGATCAAGCCGGCCGCCTTCCTGCCCTACGACCTGTCGCGCGAGGGCTATACACGCCAGCTCTGGGCGTTCGAGGGCATCACCTCCTACTACGATGACCTGGCGCTGGTGCGCTGCGGGCTGATCACCGAGGGCGAGTACCTGCAGATGCTCGGCGAGACGGTCACCCGCGTGCTGCGTGGCGCGGGCCGGCTGAAGCAATCGCTGGCCGAGTCGAGCTTCGATGCCTGGATCAAGTTCTACCGCCCGGACGAGAACACGCCCAACGCGGTGGTGAGCTACTACACCAAGGGCGCTCTGGTGGCCCTGGCCCTTGACCTCACGCTGCGCGAGGCCACCGGCGGTGCGCGCTCGCTCGACGATCTGATGCGCCGCCTGTGGCAGGACTACGGCATGCGGGGCATCGGCGTCCCGGAAGGCCGCATCACGACGCTGGCCTCCGAGATCGCAGGACGCGACCTGGGCGCTTTCTTCGCGCTCGCGGTCGATGGGACGGACGACCTGCCGCTGGCCCGGCTGCTAGCCATCGTGGGTGTGAAGTTCGGGCTGCGCCCGGCGACCGGCGATGCCGACCGGGGTGGCACGCCGGGACCACGGGAGACCCCCCGGGTCGAGCCTGCGGGCGAGGCTGGCGCTGCCACGGCCGCAGCGGTTGCGCCCCGGGCCTGGATCGGTGCCCGCATCGCCGCCGACGGCAAGGTCTCGCTGGTGCATGACGCCAGCCCGGCCCGGCAGGCGGGTCTGGCCGCCGGCGACCAGCTGGTGGCGGTCGACGGCCTGCGCTTCGCAGGCAGCGAGGCGTTGCTTGCCTCGTCGCTGCCCGGTCGCGTGCTTGACGTGCACGCCTTCCGCCGCGACGAGCTCTACCAGTGCCGGCTGGTGCTGGCCGAGGCCCCGCTCGATACCGCATGGCTCGCGGTCGACGCCGAGGCCACCCCTGAAGCCGTCGCTGCGCGCGCCGCCTGGCTGGGCGGTGCGTTGCCGCCGAAGTAGCGTGCCGCCCGGCGATGGACGTCGACCGGCGCCTGGGCGAGAACCGCGCACTGCGCCAGCGCCTCGAGGTGCTCCTGGCCGAGGGCCGTCGCAACGAACAGATATTCAGCCGGCATCGTCGCATCGAGCTGGGCCTGATGGAGGGCGCCACCTTCCAGGAACTGTTCGAGATGCTGTTCACCGAGCTCAAGCGCATCAACGGCTACGACGCGGTGACCCTTGCCCTGTGCGATCCCGACCATGAGCTGCGGCGCCTGCTCCAGGCGCTGGAGATCGATGTCGACGACCATTCCGGCCTGATCCTGCTTGGCGGACCCGCCGGGTTGTTGCGCGTGCTCGAAGGCGGCGAGCGGGCCGCGCTCGGGGCGTTCGACAAACCGCTGCATGGCATGCTGTTCCCGTTCGAAACGCCGTCGCCCGGGAGCGTGGCCATCCTGCCGCTGCGGCGCCCGCGCCGGCTGATCGGCAGCATCAACCTGGCCAGCCATGATTGCACGCGTTTCGTCACCGGCATGGGCACCGACTTCCTCGAGCGGCTGGCGGGCATCATCGCGATCTGCTTCGAGAACGTCGCCAACCACGAGCGGCTCAAGCACCTGAGCCTGAGCGACGCGCTCACCGGCGTGCACAACCGGCGCTACTTCGACCAGCGGTTGCAGGAAGAGGCCGACCGTGCACGGCGCACCCGGCAGCCCCTGTCGTGCCTGTTCGTCGATGTCGACCGATTCAAGTCGATCAACGACCGGTTCGGACATCCAGCCGGAGACGAGGTGCTACGGCTTGTCGCGGGCCGGATCAAGGCCGAGTTGCGCCTGTCCGACGCGCTCGGCCGCTACGGCGGCGAGGAGTTCGCCGCGGTGTTGTCCGATGGCAACGCGGCAATGGCCAGGGCAGTGGGCGAACGGGTACGCGCTGCCGTGTCAGCCATGCCGTTTCCCGATGGCGCAGGCGGAACGGTGCCGGTCACGGTGTCGCTGGGCGTCGCCACTGCGCTGCCCGGGCGGTTCGACAGCGGTGCTGCACTGGCCGCTCATCTCGTGGCTGCTGCCGACCGGGGCCTCTACCAGGCCAAGGCGGACGGACGCAACTGCGTACGTGCGGTGGACTGATCGATCGGATCAGGTGGGGGCGGTACCGCTGACCCCGCCCCGACGCATGGCGGACAGCCAGGCGATCGCGATCAGCACCGCCCCCACGAAGGGCAGCGACCCGTAATTGATCGCATCCCAGCCCCAGCCTTCCCGGGACAGCATCGCCCCCGAGGCGAGCGAGGTCACTGCCATCGTCGCGAAGGTGATGAAGTCGTGCATCGACTGGGTCTTCTCGCGTTCGGACGGCTGGTAGGTTTCGGTGAGCAGCGCCGAACCGGCGGTGAACAGGAAGTTCCAGCCCACGCCGAGCACGGCCAGCGCCCCCCAGAAGTGCCAGACCGATTCGCCCGCCAGCGCGATGCCGATGCAGAGGAGGTTCAGGATTGCACCGGCGGTCATCACCTTGAGCGAACCGAAGCGGGTGATCAGGTGCCCGGTGAAGAACGACGGGGCAAACATGGCGATCAGGTGCCACTGCAGCACGAAGGCGGTATTGCTGAACGGATAGTCATGGTGGTGCATCGCGATCGGCGTGGCCACCATCAGCAGGTTCATGATGCCGTAGCCCACCGCCGATGCGGTGACTGCGACGATGAAGGTCGGCTGGCGCATGATCTCGCCGATCGGCCGGCCGGGCTCGGCCCGCTCGGCCGCGGTGAGCGGCGGGATGTGCAGCCGCATCAGCACCAGCAGGGTCAGCGCCGACAGCGCGCTGATCGCCAGGAACGACGCCCCGAACGCAAGCCCGGGCAGCACGTCTTTCGTCCAGTTCGCCAGGTTGGGCCCGAGGATGCCGCCGACGATGCCCCCGGCGAGCACCAGCGAGATCGCCTTGGCCTTGAATGCCTGCGGCGCGGCATCGGCCGCGGCGAAGCGGTAGGCGCGGCCAAAGGCGACGAACACGCCGAGCACCGCAGTGCCAATGCACAGCAGCAGGAAGCTTTCGAGCCACAGCGACAGCGCGCAGATGAAACCGCCGACGATGCCGAAGCTGGCGCCCAGGGAGAAGCCGCTGCGCCTGCCGTAGCGCTTCATGAAGGTGCCCGAGGGCAGCGTCGCCAGCGCCGAGCCGATCACGTAGATGGTCACCGGCAGGGTCGCCCAGGCCTTGTCGGCCGCCAGTGCGTATCCGGAAAGGCCTGCGATGGCGATCAGCATCGACATCTTGACCTGGGTGATCGCCTGGCACCCGGCCAGCACGACGACGTTCTTCTTCGGGGTATCCATGTGTTCCCAGCGTCTGATTGCGACCACGGCCCGGCCAACCCTCGGCGGGCCGCCGTTCGACTGCCGGCGAGTTTACTCGCATAATGCACGCTGACCTGACGTGCACCGACCGGACGACCTTGCTCGCGCGCCTTTCATGAGGGGGACGCCGCGCCCCCTGAAGCTCATCGTCCTGATGAGCGTGCTGACCCATGTCGGGTTCGGGGGCAGCCGTGTCCTGTCGTCGCTGTTCGCGCTGCAACTTGACGCGAGCCCGCTGATGATCGGCGTCGTGGTGTCGCTCTATGCGCTGCTGCCGCTGTTCCTCGCGGTGCGTGCGGGGCAGATCGTCGACCGGCTGGGCATGCGCCTGCCGCTGGTGTTCGGCGCGGCCATGGTGGTGTGCGGCCTGCTCATCCCGTGGTTCTTCCCGAACGTGATCGCGATCTGTGTTTCCGCCAGCGTGCTCGGCGTGGGCTTCATGGCCTGGCAGGTGGCGGCACAGACGTTGACCGGTTCGCTCAGCGGCCCCGAGAGCCGGGCGCACAACTTTGCGCTTCTGGGCATGGGCTTCTCGGTCTCCGGCCTGGTCGGTCCGCTGGTCACCGGCTTTTCCATCGACCTGATCGGCTACGAGACGACTTACCTCGTGCTGGGTTCTATGCCGCTGGTCGCGCTGGTGGCGGTCTGGTGGTTCCCGGGCTGGATCCCGCAGCGCCGGGCCTCGGTGAAGCGCGGCGGGCCGAAGACCAGTTCGCTCGACCTCTGGCGCATCCCCGCGCTCAAGCGCACCTTCTTTGCCGGTGGCGTGATCGCGACTGCCTGGGATCTGTTCAATTTCTTCCTGCCGGTGTATGCGCGGTCGATCGGGCACTCGGCCTCGGCGATCGGCGCCATCATGGCGGTCTTCGCCAGCGCCACCTTCGTCGTGCGCCTGGTCGCGGCGAAGCTGGCAGTCAAGTATGGCGAAGGGCCCGTGCTGGCCGGTGCGATCTTCACCACCGGTGCGGCCTATGCACTGCTCCCGCTGTTCACCGGGGGCCTGACACTGGCTGCGATCGCTTTCGTGCTCGGGTTGGGCTGCGGTTGTGCGCAGCCGCTGTCGATGACCCTGATCTACAACCTGTCGCCCAAGGGCCGTGCCGGCGAGGGCACCGGTATCCGGGTCATGATCAACCAGTTGACCCATGTCACCATCCCGATCGCCTTCGGTGCGATGGCGAGCGTCACCGGCTATATCCCGGTGTTCCTGGCCTGCGCCGGCATGCTGTTCGGTGGCGGCGAGTTCTACCGACGCTCGTCGAAGAAAGACCCGCCGCCGCAGGCGCCCGGGCCACCACCCTCCACCACGGCCGGTTGAGCGGCGTGCGCCTGAGGCGCCGCGCTTTTTCGTAGAATAGCGGGTTAACCCCTCGCAGGCCTGCCCATCATGCTGGACATCCAACTGCTGCGCTCCGACCTCGATCGCGTTGCCACCCGGCTCGCCGATCGCGGCTACACGTTCGAGCGTGAGCGGTTCCTCGCGCTCGAGGCCGGGCGCCGGGAACTGCAGACACACACCCAGGACCTCCAGGCGCGGCGCAACCAGGTATCCAGGCAGATCGGCGAGGCGCTGAAGAAAGGCGAGGATGTCGCCGCGCTCAAGGCCTTGGTCGCGAGCTTCGCCGATGAACTCGCCTCGAACGAGAAGCGGCTGGCAGCCCTGCAGGAGCAGATCGAGACATTCCTGTGCGCCGTGCCCAACCTGCCGCACGACAGCGTGCCGGCCGGCCGCTCGGCCGACGACAACGTGGTGGTGCGTACCGTCGGCACGCCGCGATCGTTCGACTTCCCGGTCAAGGACCACGTCGATCTCGGCGAGGCGCTGGGCCTGCTCGACTTCGAGGCTGCGACCCGGATCGCCGGGGCGCGCTTCTCGCTGATGAAAGGCCCGCTTGCGCGCATGCACCGCGC